>CBIHQL010000029.1:0-16392 GCA_966211855.1 uncultured bacterium | reverse complement strand
GACGCCAATCCCTGTGTCTGCCACGCGCACCTTCACCATGCCTGGCTTCTCTTGGTTTTGCACCATCACTTTCTTCTTGACGATTTCGGCGCTAATTGTCACCCCGCCCTCGTGGGTAAATTTGACGGCGTTGCCCACTAGATTTAACATCACTTGCAGTAATCGCTGGTAGTTACCCCACAAGATAATGTCATCATGGGTCGCTGGCATGAGAATTTCAAAAGTCAAATCCTTTTGCTGCGACTGAATTTGCCGCATTGAGAAGTTTTCGACATCACTGAGCAACTCGCGCAAGTTGACAGGGCTTAGCTCTAGCTGCATTTTGCCCGCTTCAATTTTGGCGATGTCGAGAATGTCATTGATGACGTGCAAAAGATGAATCGCCGAGCGGTAAGCTTCTTGAATAAATTCGTGCTGCTCTTCGGGGTCATCAGCCATACCATCCATGACCAGCTTGAGAAACCCGATCATTCCGTTTAGCGGGGTGCGCAATTCGTGAGATGTATTGGCTAGAAACTCGCTCTTGAGGCGGGATGCTTCGGCGGCCTGTTGACTGGCCTCTTCGAGTTCGCGGTGTTTTTGCACTAAGTCATCGTTAACACGCTGCAACTGACTCGCCAGAGATTGGCTCTCAGAAAACAAAGAAGCATGAGCGATCGCGGTGCCAACCTGGTCAGCCAATTCTCGTACCAACTCAATTTCAGCGGCACTCCACAACCGGGAGCGATCGCACTGATACAGACAAATCAACCCATTCGGCTGATCTTGATAGCAAGTTGCCACGACTAAAATCGATTGTTGCAACCCCTCGACGACTTGAGCGGTTGAACACAAAGACTGCTGTCCTGACTCAACCTTTTCAATCGCGCCTGCAACAGGGTTTGTTGGTGCGGGTTGATCTTGCTCAAGCCAAATCGGCTCTAACACCGTCAACGCTTGTCGTAAGTGTGCCACATCATCTACTGGCAACGTTTGCCCCAACATAGAGGGGTAAGGCTCTTGGCGATATTCGGCAACCACCTCTACTGTGGTGCGATCGCTAGCATAAGGGCAAATAATGCAGCGGTTTACCCCAAGCGCTCGACCCAAACCATTGACCGTCTGCTGCCAAATGGTTTCTAAATCCAGGGTGCGGCGAATGTTCCAGGCGATCTGAGTCAGCAGCTTTTGATAGCGATCGGAGGCTGGAGGTTGAGAACGAGGTGGCTCTGTGGCGATCGCCAACACTTGGTCTCGATGGGACGCAGGTAAGCGATTGCCCATGACCAAAGCGGTGCTTGCCATACCACTCGGCGTCAAAATCGGGCTCACCATTAGATCAAATAAGAAATAGTGATCGCCATACCGAAACGGGCAAGTAAAGCGCTCTGGCGTTAAGTAGTCAAGCGCTCGGCGCACTCGGCCCAGGTAAGGAGCGAGGGCAGTCGGGCCAAACGCCTCACTCATCGGATGCCCTACCAACTGAGTTGGCATCAAACCATACTGATCAGCTTCCTGCCAATAAAAAGAGAGGTACTCACCTGCTAAGTTTTGGGTGAACACCAGCTCAGATCCCAAACCTTGAAGAGATTCGGTCGGTGCGCCATCGGTGGGCACTGGTTCTGGTGATCCTGTGTGCAGAAAATTAGAGTCAGCAGGAGAGGTCATCAGCTTAGAAGGTGAAACTGCGGAGGGTTTCAAGAAGAGGCGCGTCTTGAAGTTTCGTCATTACCTGAGGTTAATTTTCAGAGTAGTGCAACCGAAAGATAGTGAGTATCTTAAATTACTCAACTTTACTGAAGGAAAGCAATTTGCCAAGGTTGCAACCAGCTGTGATGGAATGCCGTATACGCAGTTATCCCAATTCAGGCGTCTAATTAACCACAAAGTAAACACAAGTCTTTAGTCATTCCACTCGCCCCGGGGTGGCACCGGAGGATTCTTCACTAAAGTTCTTGAGGATTCTTGATCAGTGTTAGCATCCCCTCGTAGCCACTGTCGAATCGCAACTTCAATGACTTTACTCGGATCTTGGGTGAGATGCTGAATTTGCTCTAATAACTCTGGATCTAGGTGAATCGCAATTTCAACCTTATCGGACGATCGTTGGGAAGGCATAGCTGACTCGCTGCACTAAAAAGACAGAGCATTCTGTGTGAAATGAAGCACAATCTGCAACCCAACCTCTAAAGCAGAGTAGTCAAGCCCCAGGAAGCACTTCCAAAAAACTGAGTGATCAGAAAATCCGGTGGGTAGACTGCATCAAAATGGTTCTTGCGACTATTGTACATGCTGCGTCTGGGATGCCCTGAACATAGGTCGGACTCGGCTGATAAGACGGGCGATCGCATTGAAACCGCTTTGCCAATAGAAGGATTACAATACATTTGCATACATGCTATGCGTCAAGCTTGCTCTTGCCCAGAAGCCCAGCAAACTACTTAAACTTACTTTTTTGTATTTCCTTAACCCTTTTGCCTGCGAATTGAGCTAAATCCTATGACTGACGTGCCCGTTTCTCGCATTCGTAATTTTTCCATCATCGCCCACATTGATCACGGCAAGTCAACGCTCGCAGATCGCCTTTTACAGGCAACTGGCACTGTCAATTCTCGGGAAATGAAAGAGCAGTTCCTTGACAACATGGATCTAGAGCGAGAGCGAGGGATCACGATTAAGTTGCAAGCCGCGCGGATGAACTACAAAGCCCGTGACGGTGAAGAGTACGTGCTCAACTTGATTGACACCCCGGGGCACGTTGACTTTTCTTACGAAGTGTCGCGATCGCTCGCCGCTTGTGAAGGCGCTTTGTTGGTTGTAGATGCCTCGCAAGGGGTCGAAGCCCAAACCCTCGCCAACGTTTATTTAGCGCTTGAGCATAACCTCGAAATTATTCCAGTTCTCAACAAAATTGACCTTCCTGGCGCTGAACCCGATCGCGTTAAGCAAGAAATTGAAGAAGTAGTGGGCCTAGATTGCAGTGGTGCCATCCTCGCTTCCGCCAAAGAAGGGTTGGGGATTGATGAAATCTTAGAGTCGATCGTCCATTTAGTGCCACCGCCCCAAGACACCGTCAACGAACGTCTCCGGGCTCTAATTTTTGACAGCTACTACGACAGCTATCGCGGGGTAATCGTTTACTTCCGGGTTATGGATGGTACCGTCCGCAAAGGCGATCGCGTTCGGTTGATGGCCTCTGGCAAAGAATACGAAATTGACGAATTGGGCGTGCTTTCTCCCCAGCAGGTACAAGTTGACGCACTGCATGCCGGAGAAGTCGGTTACTTAGCCGCAGCCATCAAAGCCGTAGAAGATGCGCGAGTCGGCGATACTATCACCCAAGCCAATGCCCGCGCCGCCGACCCTCTACCAGGCTATACCGAAGCCAAACCGATGGTCTTCTGTGGCATGTTCCCCATTGATGCCGATCAATATGAAGATCTGCGCGAAGCTCTAGAAAAACTCAAGCTCAACGATGCGGCCTTGAACTATGAGCCTGAAACATCTAGTGCGATGGGATTTGGGTTCCGCTGTGGCTTCTTAGGGCTACTGCACATGGAAATCGTCCAAGAGCGGCTAGAGCGCGAATATAATCTCGACCTGATTATCACCGCCCCCTCCGTGATTTACCGCGTGACCACGGTTAAAGGCGAAGTCATCTACGTGGATAACCCCAGCCGTCTCCCTGGCCCTCAAGAACGGGAAATGATGGAGGAGCCTTACGTTCAAGTAGACATGATTACCCCCGAAGAATACGTCGGCACCTTAATGGAGCTGAGCCAAAATCGGCGGGGTGTGTTCAAAGATATGAAGTACTTGACTCAAGGGCGCACCACTCTTATTTATGAGCTGCCTTTAGCAGAGGTTGTGACAGACTTCTTTGACCAAATGAAGTCGCGATCGCGCGGTTACGCCAGCATGGAATACCAGTTGATTGGCTATCGCGAAAACCCCTTAGTGCGGCTGGACATTCTCATCAACGGTGACCCCGTAGACTCACTAGCAACCATCGTGCATCGCGACAAAGCCTATAACGTGGGCCGGGTCTTAGTCGAAAAACTCAAAGAACTGATTCCTCGACACCAATTTAAGATCCCGCTGCAAGCATCGATTGGTAGCCGCGTCGTTGCTAGCGAAAGCATTCCCGCTTTACGGAAAGACGTGTTGGCGAAATGTTATGGCGGCGACATTAGCCGTAAGAAAAAACTTTTGCAAAAGCAAGCAAAAGGTAAAAAACGGATGAAAGCGGTAGGTACGGTTGATGTTCCACAAGAAGCATTTATGGCTGTGTTGCGCTTAGATCAGTAAGCACCTCTTGCAACTAAATTTCATCTTCAATTTGGTTGCCGCGATCGCCCACAAATTAGCTTTCCAAAAAACTCCTTGAATCAAGAATTTCAGGGAGTTTTTTCATATTGACAGCCTTGTTAATAGAGCAGCATTTTTGGGAACGCTACAGATTAAAGGTTTGATTTCCAGCGATTTTCCTGATTAGGCAGGCTTGTTTTCAGCTTCAAGCTCACGGGTGTCAATATTTAGTCTTAATTAATAGCTGGGCTAAATCCAATCAAACTCTTGCGAATTGCAAACTCATTTTAGTGTTAGAAACAACACAAAAATACTGAAGCGATCGCAACTAACCTAAGACAGATTTATCCAAAAATATTGCAAGCCTAGATTGGCAGTTCACATAGCACTCACCGACACAGGTTTAGCCAAGTTATCACTTAGTCCAGCCTTAATCAGTCCGGTTGTCCCTGCAAACTCTAGTCAGATTTTCATTAACTTGGGGAAACAATTGAAGTTTTTGTAAACTCGCTTAATTAATGCAGATTTGCTCAAGAATTTTTGTTACTTTGCTAAACAACTCGATATGCATACGGTTAGTCAAACAGCACGAACCCAAGAGTTCCTGGAGGATCCCACCTTAAATCTGCCAACGTAGATCAAATTTTCGGAACCTTAGATTAGCCTCTGGCATCACTTGCCTGGTTGGTTCAAGAATGGGTTGTAAGATTGTTCAACCCTCTTCAAAACATCTGTAGCTCTAACCTATGAGAATTTTAGTCACCGGTGGTGCTGGTTTTATTGGTTCACATCTGATCGATCGCTTGATGGCTCAAGGGCACGAAGTCATCTGTATCGACAACTTCTATACAGGTCACAAGCGTAATCTCTTGAAATGGCTGAATCATCCTTATTTTGAGTTGATTCGCCACGACATCACAGAACCAATTGCTTTAGAGGTAGACCAAATCTATCATCTGGCCTGCCCTGCCTCACCCGTACACTACCAATACAATCCTGTCAAAACTATCAAGACAAATGTCTTGGGAACGCTGAACATGTTGGGTTTGGCAAAACGCGTTAAAGCTCGACTTTTGTTAGCTTCCACCTCAGAAGTGTACGGTGACCCAGAGCAGCACCCACAAACCGAAGACTATCGCGGTAACGTGAATCCGATTGGGATTCGGAGCTGCTACGACGAAGGTAAACGTGTTGCCGAAACCTTGGCCTTTGATTACCACCGTCAAAACGATGTCGAGATTCGGGTTGCACGAATCTTTAACACCTATGGCCCCAGAATGCTAGAAAACGATGGTCGAGTCGTCAGCAACTTTGTGGTACAAGCTTTGCGCGGCATTCCTCTTACTGTCTATGGGGAAGGCTCTCAAACCCGCAGCTTCTGCTACGTCTCTGACCTTGTTGACGGTTTGATGAGGCTGATGAATGGCGAACATGTCGGCCCTGTTAACTTAGGCAACCCTGATGAATACACCATCTTAGAGTTGGCCCAAGCCGTTCAACAAATGGTTGCCCCCGAAACCCCCATCAAATTTGAGCCATTGCCCCAAGATGACCCGCGTCGCCGTAAGCCCGATATTACACGGGCGCAGACTTGGCTAGGTTGGCAACCGACGGTTCCTTTACAAGAAGGACTTAAGTTGACCGTAGAAGATTTCCGGGCTCGGCTGACAAGCCCTTCCGGCAATGTAGATGCAGGTGAAACACTTGCGGAACCGCCAGCCATGTCTACGCTGTCTTAGCGCTTTGATACGGTCTGATTTGATTGCTTGATTTTGTTGTAACTTGCCCCTTTTTCGAGGATTCATTCTATGCGCGTTTGTGTCATTGGTACTGGATACGTTGGCCTAGTGACTGGCGTTTGCTTATCTCACATTGGTCATGATGTCATCTGCGTTGACAACAACGAAGAAAAAGTCAAGTTGATGCAATCTGGACAGTCTCCTATCTTCGAGCCAGGACTGTCAGAGTTGATGCAATCTTCGATTCAAAGTGGAAAGATTCAGTTCACAACAGATCTCGGCGCTGGTGTCAATCATGGTGAAATTCTCTTCATTGCTGTAGGCACTCCCCCCCTACCTACTGGAGAGAGCGACACTCGCTATGTAGAAGCTGTGGCTCGTGGCATTGGTAGCCACCTCAACGGCGGTTATAAAGTCATTGTCAACAAATCAACCGTACCCATCGGCTCAGGTGACTGGGTGCGCATGATCGTGCTCGATGGTATTGCAGAACGCCAGCAAGCTTTGGTAGGAGCAGGGGGTGCTGTCGCATCTCCTAGTCAATCTGAAGTCCAGTTTGATGTAGTGAGTAACCCTGAGTTCTTGCGCGAAGGCTCTGCGGTTTACGACACCTTCAACCCAGACCGGATCGTGCTCGGTAGCAACAGCTCACGGGCGATCGCCATGATGGAAGAACTCTATACCCCCATCACTGAGCGTCAGTTTGCCGAAGATAAGTCTCTGCCTCAAGTGCCCGTTGTGGTGACCGACATTAGCTCAGCAGAGATGGTCAAGTATGCGTCTAACGCCTTCTTGGCAACCAAAATCAGCTTCATCAACGAAGTTGCTAACATCTGCGATCGCGTGGGTGCTGACGTTGTGCAAGTGGCTAAGGGCATCGGTCTCGACTCCCGCATTGGTAGCAAATTCTTACAAGCTGGCATTGGCTGGGGTGGTTCCTGCTTCCCCAAAGATGTCTCAGCATTGGTTCATACCGCCGATGACTATGGTTATGAAGCTCACTTGCTCAAGGCAGCCGTTAGCGTTAACCAACGTCAACGCTTGATTGCCCTAGAAAAACTGCAGCAAGTTCTCAAGATCCTCAAGGGCAAAACCGTCGGTCTGTTGGGTCTAACCTTCAAGCCTGACACCGATGACATGCGCGACGCTCCAGCGCTGGACTTGATCGAGCACCTGACTCGCTTGGGTACCAAGGTTAAGGCTTACGATCCTCTGGTTTCTCAGACAGGTCTACGCCACGGCCTCTCCAACGTGATTGTCGAAACTGACCCCGAGCGGTTGGCTGATGGTTGCGATGCGCTGGTCTTGGTGACCGACTGGCAACAATTCCGCACCTTAGATTACGCCAAGATGGCGAAGCTGATGAACAATCCAGTTGTGATTGATGGTCGTAACTTCTTAGAGCAAGAAGTTCTAGAGCACGCTGGTTTCCGCTACCTTGGCATTGGTCGCTAATATCTTTGGCTGACTGCTGCTAAATTTTCTGTCTCCCACGCTTCATTCATCTCCTTGCGTCCGGCTGACTCGTTCACCGGACGCATTTTCTTGGCTTGATTAAAAGCCGTATTTTAGAGAACTGGCGTTAGATGAGCATAAGCCGCTAGATCCAACTGAGATAAACGCTCGTAGGCATCACGAATCATGCGATCGCCCCGTAGTAAGCCTGTGTTAGCTCCGGGACAGATATATTGCAGCGTTTCGGGAGTAAAGCGATCGCGCAAAGCGGCTACGTGTTGTAGCTGTCTGGGCCAATGAAAAGTCTTAGAAATTCGGAGCGGTGCTGGGTTACCTTGGGCATCAGGCAGCAGATGACGGCCCGAAAACAGCACTCCTCCATAGGTGTGGTGATAAAGACAAGCAGAGCCAGGAGAATGCCCCGGCGTCCAGATCGCTTCATTGTCAGCGTTAAAACAAAAGGATTCTCGGAACGCAGTCACTTTTGCTTCGGGTAATAAATAAGCTTCTTGCTCTTGAATTACCACTTCACACTGCAAAAGCTGCTGTATTTCAGCAATTTTTTTGCTGATACCACCTCGATGGGTAATCAGCAACCAGCGCACACCACCTTGAGCTTGGAGAAATTGCCAATGGGACTCTTGCCACGCAGGGCAATCAACCAGGATATTGGCATCGTTTCCTACAATGAAATAAGCAGTTGCGCCTAACGTATCTCGGTTAGGAGGAAACGCGAAAATCGTGTAAGGTGACTGTCCGGCTAGAACCACACGTGGCTGCTTGAGGGAAGAACTCTGTGGCTCCTGCATAGTAGGCTGGGAGAAACTCATGTTAGGGAATAAAAAACACTGAAATGAAATTGCTGGGCCACAATTCAGGTTGAGATCGTGGTTAGGAGTGCTGAAACAGGATCGAGCCGTCTGGGTGGCTGCCTCAACCTTTGTAGTTGAGCTGGCAACATCCGCAATAAGAAACTCTAGAGATTGCTGGGTTTAGAAGTCACCCATCCCGACACTTCTCTAAGACCCTTTGAGATTATTAGCATGACTTTCTGGTTGCTCTCACTTGTACTTATCTTAAGTGTCATTACTTATTTCGCGGTGCAGCGGAGCGTTTCGAGTATCACGCGGACGCCTGTTTGGTTGCTGTGGTTGGTAATGATGACTCCAGCCTTGATTTGGAGTGGCTGGACTTTAATTTACGGCGAAAATACACCGCCACCACCCATTTTGGTATTTGGCCCTTTTGTGGGTTGTACGCTACTGTATTGGCTTTTGATTCAGTGGGGAAGAATTCCACCTAACCCCCGATCTTCGACGCCCTCGGCCTCATCGGTAGACACACCCGACGCAACACGAGCAACCCCAGCCGCGATCGCTTCTGAATCAACCCCAACGCCCCGACCTATTGATAAAACAGAAGAGAGCCATCTCCAAAACTGCTTTCCCTGGTCAATTTTCTACATTCAAAACATTGAATACCGTCCCCAAGCCGTGATTTGTCGGGGGCAGTTACGCACCTCACCCGACGTTGCGTACGAAACGGTGCGTGAGAATATTGAAGCCCATTTTGGCGATCGCTTTTTAGTGATCTTTCAAGAAGGGTTTAACGGTAAGCCGTTCTTTGCCTTAGTCCCCAATCCTCAAGCCCAGACTACCGAGTCGCCCAAACCCCCGGAACGATTAACCCGTCCTGGTATTGCGATCGCCCTTTTAGTCGCGACTTTTTTCACTACCACGTTGGCAGGCATGAGTTTGGCGGGGCTGTCAGCCCAAACCTTGAGCCAGGTGTTTACTAACCCCCAATTGGCGTTAGCGGGTGTTCCCTATTCCCTCGCCTTGATGACGATTTTGGGTGTGCATGAATCGGGCCATTACTTCACCGCGATCGCCCACCGCATCCGTACCACCCTGCCCTACTTCATCCCAGTACCCTTATTTTTGGGAACTTTTGGAGCTTTTATTAAAATTCGCTCCCCCATTCCCAATCGCAAAGCTTTGTTTGATATCGGAATTGCTGGCCCACTATCGGGTTTGATCGTGACGCTACCGATTTTGGCCTGGGGACTCGCTAATTCCGAAGTAGTGCCGATTCCTGATCAGCCAGATGGGTTAAACATTACGGCACTCAAACCACAAATTTCGATCTTGTTACTACTATTTAGCAAAATTGCCTTAGGTAGTGCGCTGACAGCCGAAACTGCCATCCAAATGCATCCGGTCGCGATCGCCGGGTTTCTCGGGTTAATTGTCACCGCTCTCAACCTAATGCCTGTGGGTCAGCTCGATGGTGGGCATATTGTCCATGCCATGTTTGGGCAACGCACCGGAGCGATCATTGGTCAGGTGACTCGGCTGTTGGTACTGCTTTTATCTTGGGTACAACCTGATTTATTACCTTGGGCGATTCTGCTATTTTTTATGCCAGTTGTGGATGAACCCGCCTTAAATGACGTTAGCGAGTTAGATAGCCGCCGAGATTTGCTCGGTTTTCTGGCCTTAGGGTTACTGCTCTTGATTATCTTGCCCGCACCACAACTGTTGAACCAGTTATTGCAACTTTGATCACAACCGGGAATGCTGGCGAATCGTACCTTGTGTAAATTGCTGAGCTTAGGACAGGAGTGAGAAATTAGTCAAGATGTCAGGCAATGGCTCGCTGAAATTAAATCACTGCAACAGCAGTTAGCCGAGACGCAGCAAGAACTTCAAGTTGCCAACAACAGTGCTAACAATTGGCGTAACTTGTATGAAACCGAAGCGCAACAGCGACGTACCGATGCCGCTTTCGCCCAGCAAACTTTTGCTAGCCTTCAAGCCGAGTTGCAAACCTTTCGTGGAGGTTTTCCGCTAGAAGTCAGCTCCCTCAAAATGGCTCAGCCAGAAATTCAACAAGAAGTTGAGCAGATCCAAAGCATTGCTGAATTGCGCGAAAAGTTGACAGCCGCATTACTGGCTCAACAACAACTCCGCGAAGAATTAGAGCGCCTCACCCAAGCTCTCAAGCAAGAGCAGGCCGATCATGCCCAGACTCGTAAAAGCTTAACGAGTGCTTTAGGAGACACGATTGACCTGCTCACACGAGAGCGATCGCAGCGGCAGAACAATCAACCTGGACTGCCCACCGCTGGATCTAATTCACCGGATGCAACTTTGCCAGCGGCTAAAAACCCATCGCTTGAGCTACCGCCGTTAGATCAGGCACAATCCCCTGCTTAAATTGATTGGCACTGTGCTTGATCGCTGAGTCAGGGTCTTTCAAACCGTTGCCTGTGAGCACACAGACCACCGTTGCCCCCGTTGGCACTTGGTCTTTCACCTTCAACAACCCAGCTACAGAAGCAGCACTCGCAGGCTCACAGAAAATACCCTCTTGTGATGCCAGCAACCGATAAGCATGCAGAATTTCTTCGTCAGTAACCGGGTTAAATTCTCCTTGACTAGCTTCTTTAACCGCTACGGCTTTTTCCCAGTTCGCGGGGTTACCGATCCGAATTGCAGTAGCTAAGGTTTCAGGATGCTCAACTGGAGAGCCTGCAACCAAAGGAGCCGAGCCCGCTGCTTGGAAGCCCATCATCCGAGGCAGGCGATCGCATTTGCCCTCTTGATGGTATTGATTGAAGCCCATCCAATAAGCCGAAATATTGCCTGCATTGCCAACCGGGATGCACAACCAATCAGGCGCGTTGCCCAATACATCCACCACTTCAAAGGCAGCAGTTTTTTGCCCTTCTAGACGATAGGGGTTGACCGAGTTGACCAGCGTCACCGGGTAGCTCTCTGCCATTTCGCGGACAATTTCTAAAGCACGATCGAAGTTACCTTGAATTGCCAGCACTTCTGCCCCATAGAGCAACGCCTGCGCCAGCTTACCTAGCGCCACATAGCCATCTGGGATTAAAACAAAGGCTCGCATACCACCCCGTCGAGCATAAGCTGCTGCTGCTGCCGAGGTGTTGCCAGTACTCGCACAAATGACTGCTTGTGCCCCCGCCTCTTTCGCTTTTGAGATCGCCATCGTCATGCCGCGATCTTTGAAACTTCCGGTGGGGTTTAAACCGTCATATTTTACAAACACCTGGACTTGTCTGCCGATCTGCTCCGCAATACTAGGCACCGGAATCAACGGCGTATTGCCTTCGTGCAGCGTTACCACCGGAGTCTGGGCGGTAACAGGCAAATAGCTACGGTAAGCTTCGATCAGCCCAGGCCAGCCTTGAGCCTTCGAGGCAGTTCCAAACGCAGAAGAGTTAGCAGAGGACAGACTTAGAGTCACAGTAGTTAGTTACTTGGTATTCCAAAAGCTTGCAGGTAAACCTTAGTTTATCGCGATCAGCAAAAATCTCTGATCTCCTGTATGCCTAAGTATACCCAGCTTGGTTTTTCGAGAGGTATACGCAAAAAAGATACATTCCTTCACTTTCCTAAAGGTTCACGGTAAAATATCTAAATGGTGTGAGTAAGCAAAAATGACTAGTCAACTTTTGACCTCAACAAGTAAACCTGGTGTATCTAGTATGTCTAGCGCGACCGCAGTTGCAAGCTCTGAGCCCACATATGCGGCAGCCCGAGCCCGCTTGATGGAGTGCATGAAGAAGTCCGCTTACCAAGCAGATCATCAGGTGCAGATTTTGCATTTACAGGCAGAAGCCGAAGCTCTCTTTGTAGAGTTACAAGCTTTGAAGCAGCAGCGCTTAGCAACTCAACACGCGATCGCTAAATAACTTTTGCGCTCATTGGCTCAGTCAGCCTCCGCTCTAGCTAATGGCTTGAGGTCTGCCCCACGGCAGGTATTTACCTAGTTGTGAATGATTTCTGCGTATTAACTACGCTCATTTCATCACTACTGTGGTCATCACTACTGTGGTTTCGTTCGCTTCCATCTCCAAACTTTTTGGATCTTGAAGGTACCGCTTGACTGGCTGAGCTTGAAAAAAATCAACCTTGAGGCAGTTTTAAAGAATTTCAATTCTTAAGTAAATCTTAAGATATAGCGATTACAAAAATATGAATGCCGAACTGTAGAAAACTTAACAATTCGGCTCATTATCGTGGTACAAAAGACTGGTTGCCGAGTTTCGGCTGATCGTGTTACTTGCGCTTTGTTAGTAGCACGAGCGATCGCTGGCACGTCTTTAAAACTTCGACCCACATCAACGTCCTCGAAGCGTTTCCTGCCAGATTCACCTGTAGCAGGTCTCTCACGTGTGCCCAGCCATATAAATCTTACGGGATAAAAAAATCTGCAATCTATGACCGCATCAACCGTAAAACCTGCAAGTTTCACACTTGACGCCCCTGCTACCGATCTGCGTTTGAAGCACATCCTCAAGACCTTGCCCCGCGAATGTTTTCAAAAAGATGCTCGTAAAGCGTGGAGTTATGCGCTAATTAACGTCGCCATGGTGGCTTTAGGCTACTGGGGGCTGATGGTTGCTCCTTGGTTTTTATTGCCAGTTATGTGGGTCTTTACGGGCACAGCACTCACAGGCTTTTTTGTGATTGGACATGACTGTGGGCATCGTTCATTTGCCAAGCGTCGGTGGGTGAATGATCTCGTCGGTCATTTGTTTATGGCACCGTTGATCTACCCTTTTCACAGCTGGCGCATTTTGCATAATCACCACCACTTACACACCAATAAGCTGGATGTGGATAATGCTTGGCACCCCTTCACAACAGAGGTTTATGACGGCATTGCTCCGGTTTGGCGACGTGGTTATGAAGCTTTAAGAGGTCGGTTTTGGTGGGTAGCCTCGATTGTTCACTGGGCAGGACTGCACTTTAACCTAGATGAGTTCCAACCCAAAGACCACCGCAAGGTTAAGCTCTCGATCGCGGTTGTTGTAGCGTTTGCAGCGATCGCCTTCCCTACCCTAATTGCGACGACTGGCATTTGGGGCTTTGTCAAATTCTGGCTCTTGCCTTGGATGGTTTATCACTTCTGGATGAGCACCTTTACGCTGGTACACCATACAGCGACTGATATCCCCTTTCATTTAGAGCCTGAATGGAACGCGGCTCAAGCTCAGCTTTCGGGTACTGTTCACTGCAACTATCCTCGTTGGGTTGAGTTTCTCTGCCACGACATCAATGTGCATGTGCCTCACCACGTCTCGACGGCGATTCCCTCCTATAACCTACGCATGGCTTACGATAGCCTCAAGCAAAACTGGGGGCCTTACCTTTACAAAGAGACCGATTTTTCTTGGGCCTTGATGAAAGAAATCACAGATCAGTGCCACCTTTACAGCGCTGAGAAGTGTTATGAGTCCTTTGCTGAGCATCGCCAAAGTCGTTAGCGATCGCCTAGGCAGTTTTTGCCTAATCGTTACTTGTTGTAACTGAATAAAATCTTCAAGCCGTAAAATTAAGGCTATTCTTTGTGGGGTGGGCAATGCTCGCCCCACAAACATTTCAACCCTAGAATCAGCGATCGCAAATTTTAGGATCTAGAATTGCTTTGAAGCGAGAGTGAGGAGTGGCATGAACAGATTTCAGTGGATGATTGGCTTGAGTACGATGGCTTTACTGATGGGTGGTTGTGCCAGCAGCGATCGCTCTGAGACCCCAGCGACAGCACCCTCTCCAGCCGCTACAGCTCCCAGCACAGCCCCTGTCGCGACCAATGCTCAGCCCGCCCCCGGCAGCGCAGCAACAAAACAACAAGGTTTCTCTCGGCCTGTCGTGCCACCAACCCCTGTTAAAAGTACGATTGCGGTCCCTGGTCTGGTACAACCGACCAATGCCACTGCTCGCCTGCCTCAAATTCCCTCAGGTCGTCGTGACCCATTTGCGGCTGTTGTGACTACCCCTGTCGTCGTGCCCGCACCTTATAGCGCCACTGCTAAAGTACAGCCTGTGCCAAAACTCGCACCTGTACCGAAACCAGCGGCTCCTGTAGCTCCTGTGGCCCCCGCTCAACCCACGGTTACAGCAGTAGCGCTACCTCCAGCCCTACCCCCTGCTGCTTTACCACCCTTGCAGCCGAGCTCCGCTTCGCTTAGCACGTTACCGCTTCCTCCCGCTCCAGTGGCTCCCATGAGTTTGGCGAGTGCCGTGACTGTGACCGGAGTAGTACAAGTGGGCGAGACTGTGAGCGCGATCGTCAAAGTGCCCAATGAAGGCAGCGATCGCTATGTCCGAGCTGGGGAATATTTAGGCAACGGTCAAGTTTTGGTCAAGCGCATTGAGGCCAACCGCGAAGAACCCATCGTCGTGCTAGAGCAGAATGGTGTTGAGGTGATCAAAGCGGTCGGTGAGGCTGGTAACACGCTGGCTCGCGCCTTTTAGTGACGGTACTAGAATGGGGGGAGTTCGCCGTCAACCCAGTCTTTAAAGTGCTTGTGTATGAAGCGATCGCCAGAATCAGCCCCATCTAGTCAGAGCCTCAATTATGAAGGCGTCTATACTTGCCCCATCTGTCGGCATGGGGAAATCTCCGCACTCACCTTGATGGACGCCTTCGCTTGCAATTTTTGTCGCCATATTTTTACGGCTAACCTGCGAGAGCAATCGCTGCAAGTCGTAGACAATTCTCACCCGCTCACTTGGCGCTGGACAGGTAATATGTGGCGCGCTGCCCATCATGTTCATGCCGACCAAACAATTTTGCTGTGGTTTGTGGGCTTGATTTTAATTTGCCTACCTCCAACTCTGGTAGGGCTGGCTTCTTATATGTTTCCGCCTCTCGATGACCAGATGAGCATGGTGCCGACGCTCTGGACGAGTCTCACGTTTTTTCTTCACTTTTTGCTGGTCGCTTGGCTACTGTCCGAACACTACCAATTTCCTGTGTATGTATCTTGCAAGATTAGGTTGCAGGGGTTGGCGAACCGTTCTTAGCCAGTGATCAGTGCTTTCATTCTAGGCGTTTGTTAGCCGTTGACCAACGCTGTAGTTGGTAGCCTTGCGCTTGTTCGATCACCAAGGCTGGGGTGCCACCATCACCTAAATCTGCGATCGCTAACAGAGATTGTTTGGCGCTGTTGCTAAATTCGCTATACAACACCTGTCCAGTGTCGGTCACAATCAGGGTGCGTGGGGGAGTTGTCGTTGGGCTACCTGTTGGGCTAGGGGGTTTGAGGCTGTCTAAGTTTGCCCCGTCGAGGGTGACAATAAAATCGGGTTGCTGGTTGCCCGTCAGATCAATTTGCTGCACCGACCAATTGCCGACATCGGTGGTTTGCATCAAGGCTGTCAAGTCGGGAGTAGAGCCTGAGACTTGACCTGATTTCGCTAGTTCAGTCCAGACCGCTTGCCATAACAACGCTGCTGCTTGAGGTTGCTGTTGATTTAACCCCGCGATCGCCACAGTGGTTGGTTCGATCCATTGCAGGGCGGCAGAAGTCACGGCTAAAGGTGAGGGTACAGGTGGGGCATCAACAACCGTAGAGGTAACCGCTGGCATGGGATCACCCAGTGCTAGCAACCGCAGCGTATTGCCTCGCCACTGCACGGCTTTCACGGTAGCCAGCAAGGTCGTCTGTTGTGAATCTGGAGTCCAAACAATTACCTGGATTTGAGCCTCATTCGTGAGACCCAACACTTTTGCGAGTTGTTGTGCCGTTGGGTTGTTGCCTAGCTTGAGGTTGCTAAAGGGTAAGCGTTGCCAACGTTCACCGTCATAGAACCCAGCAACTTGTACTTGATACCAAGCTTGCTCTGCCTCGCGTTTTAACCCTGCTTGAGGATCTAGAGGCAACCATCCTACTGGGTTGAATTGCGCCACCGGTTCAGCCGTACCGACAATCTGGCTGGCGAAACTGCTCAGTAAAGTAGCATCGGTAAAGTTAGGATCGAGCCGCTTGAGAAGGGTCGTAATTTGGGTGACTACGGTAGGGGTCGTTTGGGGTTGTTTTTTGAGCCAAGCGATCGCTTTTGCTTGGTCTTGTTGAGCGGCTATGAGCAAG
>CBIHQL010000028.1:0-16615 GCA_966211855.1 uncultured bacterium | reverse complement strand
AATTTTACGCAAAGCCTCGGCAGTTTCGTAAATTGGCATTGAGTACTGAGTTAGAAGCGGGTTCTGTAGACTTGATGACTCCGCTTTTAGAAAAACGCCGTTATCAAGTGTTTCGGGAGGGTGACACCCTATATGCCCGCAAAGGCATTGTGGGGCGAGTCGGGCCAATTGTGGTGCATGCCAGTATGTTGATCATCCTGCTGGGGTCGATTTTGGGGGCGATGACTGGGTTCATGGCTCAAGAGATGGTGCCTAGCGGAGAGACCTTCAAGATCCAGCGGATTGTCGATGCGGGGCCGTGGGCTGAGGCGCAAGTTCCTAAAGACTGGTCGGTACGGGTCAACCGCTTTTGGATTGACTACACTCCTGAAGGGGCGATCGATCAGTTTTATTCTGATTTGTCAGTGCTAGACACCCAAGGTCAAGAGATCGACCGCAAAACCATCCATGTCAACGAGCCGTTGCGTCACAAAGGGGTGACCCTCTACCAAGCCGACTGGGCGATCGCGGCAGTGCAGGTACGCATTAATAACAGCCCCGTATTTCAATTGCCGATGGGCTTGCTCGATACGGGCGGTGCAGGCAGAATTTGGGGCACTTGGGTACCCACTAAGCCGGATATGAGTGCTGGGCTGTCTCTGATTGCCAAAGACTTGCAGGGGATGGTGTTGCTCTATGACATGACTGGCAAACTTGTAGGCACCGTTCGCTCTGGTATGTCGGTTGATGTGAATGGGGTGACGCTCTCGGTAGTCAATCTGATTGGCAGCACAGGTTTGCAAATCAAAGCAGATCCGGGAATTCCGTTGGTCTATGCCGGCTTTGGCCTACTGATGTTGGGCGTTGTAATGAGCTATGTTTCTCACTCGCAAATTTGGGCATTGCAGCAAGATGGACGCTTGTATGTCGGTGGTCGCACCAATCGGGCACAGGTAGCCTTTGAGCGAGAACTGATGGAAATGCTCGATCAACTCAGCACCTCTCCCGAACCCACCGCGATCGCCCCTGTTCCACTCGTCAGCTCTTGAATCTAATCTTGCTCCCCTTCCCTAGCCGGGAAGGGGCTGGGGGTTAGGTCTAGTTCAGCTCTAAACAGAATTGAAATTACTTTACTGACCTTTCTGGTGGTGTACTTCAATCACAGTATGCACATTGCCCCGTGGGTTGAAGTCGCCCTTGATTTTTACTTCTAATGGGTCGCAGGCAGCTACAAAATCATCAAGAATTTGATTGATTGACTCTTCGTGAGAAATGTAGCGATCGCGATAGCCGTTGATGTAGAGCTTGAGGGCTTTAAGTTCTACCACTCGCTCATCAGGCACGTAGGTGATATGAATCGTGGCAAAGTCGGGATAGCCAGAAAACGGACACTTGCAAGTAAACTCTGGTAACGTAACATGCACGTCATACCGCCGTCCCACGCGAGGGTTAGGAAACGTAATCAACTGCCCTTCGGCAATCTGGCGCTCACCATACTTAACGGCTGAGGTTTCTTGACTGGAGTTGGTATCAGACGCGAGATCGGGAGACATAGAAGCGTGGCTCATAATTAGGTTTAGACAAACGGTGCAACCATTGGATCTCTCAGTGTAGAGAATGTATTTACAGATTTGTAGCGAATTTCTTGACGAATCTTCGTTAGATTGCTCTAATTTCATCTATTCTGGGGCATAGATCGATCGACTTTCGCCCCGTCAGATTTTGGCTTCACCTATGACTTCCCATCTCAACACCAAGCCACCGATGCGAAATGTTACAGCCTCTAGCTTTTCTGGGCAAGCCTCAGCAAACGGTTATGCGCCTTCTGTGCCAATTTCGGTCTATCGTGAACTAGCGGCTGAACTGCAAGCAACCCGAGCCATGCTAGATTCGCTAAATTCTCAAAATCAGAGTTTAGTGAAGCAAAATCAACAACTCCGAACTGAGGCGGAGAAGGTTGTGCAAGCGGCAATGCAACTGCAAAAAGCAGCAGGAAATAGCCAACCAATTAGCCGTAATTTGGCGGCTGAAGTGGCAATTCGCCCCGACATTGTTGTTGAAACTGATTATCTCACTCCTGAGCCTGTACGAGCTGTGCCCAGACGGTTTGTGGCTAGACCCGAACCTGTTGAGCCTAGTGTGAACCCTGAACGGCTTTACACCCACCAAGAAGAGCCTCGATCTCGCCGAAGTGCCCCCACAGAGTCGTCTTCTGAGCTAGGCGGAGTCTGGTTAGCCTTTGTGATTATGTTGATTGTAATTTCGGCCTTTGGGGCTGGGTTTTTGATTGTCCGTCCGTTCTTGCCGAGTCGCTAAGGCAGTCACGATCGGCAGCTAAGCAAGCGTTTATAGCAAGACTTTTCTGTAGAACTATCGGCTTTACCCTTTGGCAAATTGCGATCGCTCGGTAAAATTCAAAAAGTTAATGGCTGAAATGCTGCGATCGCTGAGCTGCAAAACGTATCGCCTGCTACAAATGCAATGCTTTGAGCGGTGATAGAAAGGGTCATGCTGATTTATTTGGTAGAAAAACGGTCTGAGGAGTTAATCACTTGAAAAAAGTTGAAGCAATTATTCGGCCCTTTAAGCTAGACGAAGTCAAAATTGCCTTAGTCAATGCTGGTATTGTTGGGATGACCGTTTCTGAAGTTCGTGGTTTTGGACGCCAGAAAGGTCAAACAGAGCGCTACCGTGGCTCTGAGTATACGGTTGAGTTTTTGCAAAAGCTCAAGATCGAGATTGTGATTGAAGATGACCAGGTTGATATGGTGGTTGAAAAGATCATCACAGCAGCCCGGACTGGAGAAATTGGCGATGGCAAAATCTTTGTCACGCCGGTCGAGCAAACTATTCGGATTCGGACTGGCGAAAAGAACTTGGAAGCAATCTAGCGATCTTTGGCTAGCCAGAGTTTGTCATTTATCTTATTTAAGACTCTTAGCAGTGAGGCTCCTCAGTCATGTGAGTGGGCCTCACTTTTATAGAAACTCATCCAAGAACGACCAGGCGGAACTGCTACTCAACTTGGAAGCCCCTTAATTGGGGCAGCAGGGCGGCGATCGCTCGGCCTCGGTGACTCAGCGATCGCTTCACCTCTGGTGACATCTCGGCAAAGGTGAGCTGCCGTTCGGGAACGTAAAAAACGGGGTCGTAACCAAAGCCACCGTCGCCACGGGGTTTATGCAAAATCTCTCCGCGACAAATCCCTTCTGTTTGCAAGGCGATCGTGCCATTTGGGCGAGCTAAGGCGATCACACAGACAAACTGAGCTTGGCGATTCAGGTCATTGCCTAACTCAAATAACAAGCGTTCAATTCGTTCGACATCGGTTTTACCGTAGCGTGCTGAGTAAACGCCTGGAGCACCTTCTAAGGCTTCAACCTCTAAACCGGAGTCGTCGGCGATCGCCCATTCTCCCGTAGCTTTGGCAATTTCAGACGCCTTTAAGCAAGCGTTTTCGGCAAAGGTGGTTCCGGTTTCTTCAACGTCTAGTTCGTCCGGCTTCAGTTTTAAGTCCCAGTTCAAGCCTGCGAGATAGTCTTGCATTTCTCGCAATTTGCCAGGGTTACCAGTCGCGACAATTAAGGGTCTCATAGGTTTGTGATAGTCGTTTGAAAGATGCTTTTGTCACAGTTGGTTAATTTTGCAGCCGAGCCTTGGGGGAGTGTCCCCCAAACCCCCAAGCTGGAGGACGGCGGCGTCCCCCAGACCCCCTCCCGAAGGGTTAAACTTCTTCGTACTGAATTTAGACTGAGTTCGCCCAGTTTTTAGCCCACGCTAAGGTTTCGTGGACTTGATCGAGGGTGGCGGCTTCGCAGTAGAGGCGGAGTACGGGTTCGGTGCCACTGAAGCGAATCATCAGCCAGCGTTGGTCGGCAAGACGGAATTTATAGCCATCAGCGGTGTTGCAATCAATCACGGCTTGGCCTGCGATCTCTTGCAGAGGTTGAGTTTGTAATTGTTCTAAGAGGCGCGATCGCACTTCCATGCTGGCGAGGGGCAAATCGATGCGATCGTAGGCAGAGGTGAATCCGGTTTTTTCTTGGAGCTGATGATAAAAGTCGGAGAGATCGAGGCCAGATTGGGCGATCGCTTCTAATACATACAACGCTGAGAGGAGAGCATCACGTTCGGGGATGTGGTGTCCATAGCCGATGCCGCCCGATTCTTCACCGCCCAAAAGTACTTGAGCTTCGGTCATCCGGTCAGCAATGTACTTGTAGCCAACGGGAGTTTCAAAGACGGGCAAGTTATAGAGTTGCGCCACTTTAGGGATCAGATCAGAGCCGCTGACCGTTTTGACGATCTCTCCCTTAAAGCCTCGACGAGCGGTGAGGTGGTCGATCAAGATCGGGATCAGAATTTGCGAACTCAGAAAGTTGCCTTGACCGTCTACTGCGGCTACGCGATCGCTGTCACCATCAAACACCAGCCCTACTGTCACGCCTGGGTGCGTTTGGTGATAGTCACGAATTTGTTGGCATAGCTCTGAGAGATAACGGGGAAGAGGCTCAGGAGCGCCACCACCAAACAAGGGGTCACGATTGCTGTTTAGCTCGTGAATGGGTTGACCCAAAATTTGTTCTAACCCACTTGCTGCAGCTCCGTGCATGACATCTGCAAAAACAGTGAGTTTACCTTGAGCGATCGCCGCTTGAATGAGTGCAATATCGACCTGTTGGCGAATTCCTTCACAGTAGCTGGGCCAGGGGTTAAAGGTTTGCAGCGTGCCGGGATTAGTAGCAGGCGTGGGGATTCCTTCAGCTAATAACGCCTCAATTCGTTGCGTCACTTCAGGTGGCACAGACCCCCCTAAGGCGCTCTTCACTTTCAAGCCAGAGTAGCTGCCAGGGTTGTGGCTAGCGGTAATCACTAAAGCGCCGAGGGCATTGTGTTGCTTAGCAGCCCAACTAAACGCCGGGGTAGGAGCGTAGGTGTCAGTCAGCAAGACATCAAACCCAGCGGCTTGGACTGCCTCGGCGGTGGTGCGGGCAAACTCTTCTGACAGAAATCGGCGGTCATGACCCACAATGATGGTGCGACTACCATTGCTGCCATAGACCTCGGCTAGTACCTGAGCGGCGATTGGAGCCACGAGTGCGAGCCGCTCAAACGTAAAATCTGCGGCAATTACGCCCCGCCAGCCGTCTGTACCGAATTTGATCGCGGATGTTACGGCTACAGAGGAAGGGTGAACCATGCTCAAATTTGCCTCCAAAGACACTCGTTGGGCGATCGCTACTGCGATCAAGCTATTCAATTCTGCCACCAACTTTTGAGTCTATCCGCAAAATTGCTAAGCCTGGATCTAGGAAATTAGCAATAAAAGTCTGAAAATCAAGATTGATTTAGCGGCTTAAAAGGTCACAACGCGATCGCGGCCTTGACGTTTGGCTTCGTACAGGGCTTTGTCGGCTCGTTGCACGGTGTCCCAAGCATCTTGGTCATCGGTAGGGTTTTGCTGAGCCACCCCGAAGCTAGCAGTAATCTCTAGCGGGCCAACGGTGGTTTCAAAGGGAGTCGAACGAATTGCCGATCGCAACCGCTCTGCTACTTCAAAAGCTTTATCTGCGGTGACATCGAGCAGCAGCACAATAAACTCTTCGCCGCCATAGCGATAAGCTGAAGTACCCATACGGAGCTGCTTTTGAAAACGCTGGGCCAAGCTATACAGCACCTCGTCACCCACCAAATGCCCGTAAGAGTCATTGATCAGTTTGAAATAGTCGAGGTCGCAAACGATGATGCTGAAGGGGGGCTGCAAACTCCATTGAGCTGGGGCACTGATTTGGCTGAGTTCTCGCTCTAGCGATCGCCGATTCAGTAGTTGCGTCAGCTCATCATGAATAATCTCTAACTGGAGTGAGTTATTTTGCAAGCGTAACGTTTCTTGCTTGTACCACAGGCTTTGATAATGTTGGGCGTTAGTGAGGGCAACGGCAGCTTGGTCTGCAACTTGACGAATTGTTTGCAGCTCGTCGAGTTCATAAATGCGCTCTTGCTCGTAAGACAGCAGTAGCACCGCTCCAAAAAACTCATCGTGGACAAACAGCGGCACAATTAAGGCTGCCAACGCTTTGATCGCTTTTAGCCACTTCAGCAAGGGATCGGCATCCAATTGATTGACTTCTAGTTCTAGGTAAGAAGCGGCTCCTTGGAGAAACATGTCAACTGTATCTTGCCAAAGCGCGCGATCGATATGACGTTGGGTGAGGGGATGAAGATGATGATCAGGGTGATCCCAACTCGCGAGAATGTGTACTGGATCATCGCGCAGATCAACCAGAATGCAGCGATCGCTATTTAAGCCTTGGCCCAGCTCAGCAACGATGCATTCCACAATTTCGTTAGGGTTGAGACTAGAGTTGAGCAGCCGGACAATGCGCCCCACTAGCGCTGCCTGTTGCCGAGACTCCTCTAAGCGTCGCCGCCAGTACAGAGTGTTGATGGCTAATACTAACTGGTTCGCCACAATCTCTAAGGCTGCAACTTCAGCATCACTCCAGGCGTGGATGCTGGGGGCAGGCTGAGGTGCTTCGGCAGGCGGAGAGGGCGGCTGTAGCTGCAAAATCAAGCGCAGGCGATCGCCACTACAAGCGGGAATGATCAGATCGCCGTGAGCATTTTGTGTGATGTGTGGTGATTGTTGTTGCCGCAGTAGCCAGTCGGGTAAGACGGCGGGAGTATAACTCTGAATCGCAATGTCTGGTGTTTCAGACTCGGTGGTACTCAAACGAGCAGCATCTACCTCTTCAAAGACATTGGCACCAAGACTCTGAAGCACGGTCACTGGGCCGTAAACTTGAGCTACATCAGAGGTCGTTGGGTCAAGACCACTCCACAGCAAGCAATTGGCATGGCGATGAGTTGCGATCGCGGCAACAGCTTGTTTCAAGAGCGAATCGACCGATTCTAAATTTAAGACTGCTGCATCTACCAGAGGGTAGATGTATTTCCAACTAGGCTGCCTGAATGTAGATTGAAGCATTGAGGGTTACTCGGTCTCTAATGTTATCGCACCCTGATGAACGATTAAAAATTGGACTTCAAAGTCTGCACGGGGCCTAAACGCAAAACACCCCACTATCGCAACGCTAGCTACTTATGGGATTGGTTAAATTTCTGTAGGGTTTAACTGGACTGTACCCAGGCAAGAGGTTGAGGAGCTAGCGGCGATCGCGGTCTAGGTACCTCAAATCCCTGGTTCTCAAAACAACTCTCGCTTATCTCTGCGAAGAAAATACTTATATAAACTATTATTAAGTATAAAGGGTGGTCGTATAATTTGCTACTTGATCAGGCTCTGCCGTTAGAGGGGTCTTCATGATTTTTTGCTCTGGTTAGATTAATTAAGTAGTGTAGAGCCTTTAATTCTAATTTTATTTCAGCCATTTTTTCTTGTTTGTTTAGCATAACTTTCTGGGTGCATCCTCAGTTTTTGTTGAAGTTTAATCAATTATTTTGTGGTTTGCGAATTGCTTAATTTCTTCGCTAGAATTGTTCTGAGAATTTATGCTTCCTGAAGTAAGTGCCTCATCGATTTCTCCTCATTGTCAAGCGTTTTTAGATAAAAATGCAGGTGATCCTGATCTCCCAGAAATTGATGGAAAACTCTTGCAACAGACTTGCCAACGCCCAAAGCACCATTCAATGAAACTTCAGCTCCAGCAGCAGGTTCAGCTTTCTCAGCTGATTAATCAAATTAGCCATGAAATTCGTAGAACCCTCGATTTAGAAGAAATCCTAAATTGTGCTTGTCGATTATTAGGTGAAACGCTGAATTGTAGCCGAGCTGTGATTTTGGTAGCTGACCCAGAAGCGCCGGGAATGCTAACCACCCGAGGAGAATATAATCCCGAAAAATATCCGGCACAAATTGATCTCAAGATTGCGATCGCCAACAACGCCATGTTGCAAGCGGTGATGACTCATCCTGGGGCTTTAGCGGTTACCAAAGTTTTAGAATTTCCTGAGCTAACTGAAGCTGCTCGACAAGGTATGCAGAGACTGAAGATTCAGTCCATGTTGGCGTTGGCGACCCACTATCAAGGTGAGGTCAATGGTGTGATTGGGCTGCACCAGTGCGATCGCGAGCGAGAGTGGAATGAGTGGGAGCAGACCTTACTCGAAGAAGTAGGTAGTCAACTGGCGTTAGCAATTAATCAGGCACGGCTCTACAGCGAGATGCGTCGCCAGGTTGAGCGAGAATCATTGCTGCGTTTAATCACGAATCAAATTCGCCGCACCCTAGACTCACAAACTGTCTTGCAGACGGTAGTCCGAGAAATTCGCCAACTCCTTCATACCGATCGGGTCGTTATTTACAAATTCTTAGATGCTGCTTGGCAAGGTGAAGTCGTCGTCGAAGAAGTTATCGCTCCCTGGCACTCGGTATTGGGAGAGATGAGCCAAGACAACTGCTTTTCAGAGAAGTACGCCCAGCAATACCAAGGGGGCCGCGTTCGAGCGATTCATAACATTCTGGAGGCAGGCTTAGATCCCTGTCACGTTAGGTTTTTAGAAAAATTACAGGTTAAAGCCAACTTAATTGTGCCGATTTTGATTGGCTCTAAATTGTGGGGTCTGCTGATTGCCCAGGAGTGCAAAAGCCCCAGGGTGTGGCAAACTAACGAGACTGAACTGTTGCAGCAAATTGCCGATCAGGTGGCGATCGCAATTCAACAGGCCGAACTTTACGCCCAGGTACAAGCGGCAGCTGCTCAGTCTCAGTCTCAAGCCGATCGCCTGCAAGCAACCCTCGAAGAACTGCAATCTACCCAAATGCAACTGTTGCAAAGTGAGAAGTTATCAAGTTTGGGGCAGATGGTAGCCGGAATTGCCCACGAAATTAATAATGCGATTACCTTCATTCACGCAAATTTGCCCTATGCCCAGCGGTATGCTGAAGCGCTGACGCAAACTGTGACACTTTACGAATCGGCTTGTGCTGAGTTGCCAAAGTCGATTGCTGAGGCGATCGCCGATCAAGAAATTGACTACGTGCGCGAAGACTTCCCAAAGCTACTGAGTTCCATGCAAGAGGGGACACGGCGGATTCGAGAAATCGTCCTGACCTTGAGAAACTTCTCTCGCTTAGATGAAGCTGAACGCAAATTGGTTGACCTGCATGAGGGTCTGGAGAGCACCTTAGTCATTTTGCAGCATCGCATTAAGGGCAGCATCAAGGTTGACAAGCAATATGGCGACCTGCCCCACGTTGAGTGTCATGCCGGACAACTCAATCAAGTCTTTTTGAATTTATTAGGTAATGCTCTAGATGCGGCTGGAGACAAAGCCCAAATCACGATTCGTACCTGGCAAAGCACCGATGATCAGGTGACGATCGCCATTCAAGACAACGGCCCTGGCATTCCGATTGAACTACAAGAGCGCATCTTTGATCCCTTTTTCACCACCAAAGAGGTCGGTCAAGGGACTGGCTTAGGGCTATCTATTTGTTATCAAATTATTGTGAAAGGCCACGGAGGCCGCATTTATTGCTGTAGCAAGCCTGGGCAAGGGACTGAATTCCGGATTGAGTTACCGATCGCAGGGGCAAAACTGCTCGTTTCTGCTTAAAAGCTAGATTTTGGCATAGATACTTAACCTACAAACAAGTTATCAAGCGTAAAGGGTGCATCAGAGCTGAACGTCACCGCTGCAATTTTGTTGGTTTGAAGCTGAAGATGTTGCTGTGGCAATGGAGTGAGTTGGTCGAGATCACCAGCCCAGACATAGTGGTAGCTGCCAATGCTCACCTGGCTAATCACTTCGCCGTTGGCATCAAAGGCTGTTAGGGTCACAGGTTGAGTTCCGACGACGATCGCCCGAATTAAGCTGATCGGTTGGCGAAATTTAGCTGTAATTCCTTGCTGGGTCTTGCTCGGCATCAAAACCATTGCCCCAGAACTGGGACTAAAGATCGGATTAGAAGGTCGAATCGCGATCGCCCCTGTAAAGTGAACTCCTAAACTTGCATATTGCTGTTCAACGGGATCAAATTCGACTAAATCTTCAAACTCTAGATAAACAGGCCGCAACTGCCAAGCAGCAGCGGTGGATGGATAATCAAACGGGGAACTACGACTAGCCAAACCTCTTGGAGAAGGCTCAGAAGGTGACGTCAGGGAAAACATAGGATATTAAGTTCAGGATGCACTACCTTGCTCTACAGCCAACTTAGGTAGATTTCCATAAGAAGTCTCTCTCGGCTGTGTCAGTTTCTTGAGCGGACTGACACAGATGTAGTCTCACTAACAATGAGGCTGTAAAACAATTGTTGGGAATGAAGCTCGTTCTGAGGATTCAAGCAAGTTCATCAATAGAACTTACCTGTCATTTATTGCTGATCGCGACTGAGTGTAAGATGCGCCCTGAATCGTAGCTGCGATCAGTAAATTCTAGTAGATTTTTTAGGATGTTCTATTAGTATCATGTCCCTTTTATTAGGTTTTCTTTTTTCACAAACTTTGACAATTATCCATAGGGAGTAAAGTGTCTGCTTTAGTGGTCTTTAAAGATCATGACTGAGATAGAGCCAAAGGGTTGCATAAACTGCACCATTGTTAGCGATCGCAGCCTCAGTACTGACGGTTTTAGATCAGAAATTGCTGCATCACGACTCAAGATTGAGTAATCATGCTCAACTGACCTGGCTCCCGAAACCTTTGAAGGCTTTGAGGTCTACCCATCGTATGCGATCGCTTCCGGAGAAGGTAGTACTTTGGTTACTTTCCGTAAAAATACTTGACTCACTGCAAAGCGCTCGTAATTGATTTGATCACTTATGGGGTACAACAGCAAAGATCATTGATTGATTAGAAGCTTAACCAGCCTCAGGCAACCCTAGCAGCATCTCTTCCGTCATCTTTAACCTAGTTATGCCGTTAAGAGCTAAGCTGATTCCGATACAATGACTGGGATCACGCTCTTCAGTTTGAGGAGTGAAGGCAACGCATGAATTTGAATCAACTGAACAGTGCATTTACGCTGTTCTTAAGCTTGTTGGTAGAGGCCATTCCCTTCTTGTTGTTGGGGGTATTGTTCTCTGGCTTGTTGCTGTTCTTTGTAGACGAAAGCAAACTCGTTAAGATATTGCCCAAAAACCCCTTGCTAGGAGCTTTTGCTGGCAGTTGTATCGGGTTTTTATTTCCGGTGTGTGAGTGTGGCAACGTGCCAGTTGCGCGGCGCTTGTTAATGCAGGGTGTCCCGGCTCCCGTAGCGATCGGGTTTTTGTTGGCAGCCCCGACAATTAACCCAATCGTGTTTTGGTCTACCTGGGTAGCGTTCCGCGACCAACCCGAAATCGTCTTTCTGCGCATTGGGTTGTCTCTGACGATCGCGACAATTATTGGTTGGGTATTTAGCGCTCAGGCAGATCTGCGACCCATGTTGCAACCAATTGTGGCGCGAGCGATTCAGGTGCGTAATGATACAGCCAAGAGTGAGGCAACCTCAGGCATCTCACCGCTGTTACAATCAGGCACTTTCATCTTGGGGCAACCTGGTCAACCTCTGCGCTTGGATACTACCGAAATGCAGGCTTCAATGGTCGCCGCTGCTACCCTGAACAAACCATTGAACGATCGCCTTTATCTACTTCTCGAAAATACGGTGCAAGAACTCCGAGAGCTAGGCGGAGTTTTGATATTAGGAAGTGCGATCGCCGCCATTATTCAAGTGTTTGTGCCCCGTGAAATTATTTTGGGGTTGGGACAAGGCCCGATCACCTCAATCTTGGCGATGATGCTGTTGGCAGGTTTGGTTTCAATTTGCTCGACCGTTGATTCTTTCTTTGCGCTGTCGTTTGCATCTCTGTTTACCAGCGGCTCTCTACTGGCTTTCTTAGTTTTTGGCCCCATGATTGATCTCAAAGGCTTGGGGTTGATGCTGTCCATCTTCCGCACTAGAGCTGTCATTTATCTCATGGTCTTGGCAGCACAGTTGACCTTTTTGTTCACACTCTTCATTAACTTGCATGTCAGTTAATCGATCTTCATCCCGTCGCAAACCTGGGCAAGGCAATGTGCGTTTTGGGCGATTACCGCTGTGGTCGCTCCTGGATGTGTTAGCGATTACTGCTTGGGGCGTTTTGCTACTCAAGTATTGGCTCACTGGCAAGCTAAATGTGTTGATCCATCCCAACTACACGTGGCGATCGCGGGTGGGCTGGGTCTACTGGTGCTGGGTGGGTTAAAGGCGTTTACCTTGGTGCAACAAGTTTCGCGGCCCCAATCCGATCGAGTCTCCTCGGCTTCGGTTCAGCACATCACGTTGTTTCCACCGGGCTGGAGTAGCACGTTGATGTTGTTGACTGCGATCGCAGGGTTTTTGATTACACCCAGAGCCTTTGCTAGCCAAACTGCGATTCAACGTGGGGTCACCGATGCGATCACCATGACCCGTGCCCAACCCCAAGAATTTCGCACGACGACTCGCTCAGAAACGCGATCGATCATTGATTGGATCCGCACACTCAACGTTTACCCAGAACCCGATGCCTACACAGGTCAGAAAGTTAAAGTTCAGGGCTTTGTCATCCATGCGCCAGAGCTGCCAGAACAGTATTTTCTAATTTCACGCTTTGTGATCACTTGCTGCGCTGCCGATGTCTATCCGGTTGGCTTGCCTGTGAAGCTCAAAGAAAGCCGCAAAGACTATCCAGCAGATATGTGGTTAGAGGTAGAAGGGCAAATGATCACCGAAGAGTTAGCAGGCAAGCGACAACTAACGATTCAGCCCAAAGTCATCAAGCAAATTCCTGAGCCGAAGAATCCTTACGATTACTAAGCGGTTAATGAAATAGCCAGGTTGTGAATGAATATTTTTCACCGCTCACAACTGGCAACGACTGATGCGGATGGGTGTAATAAGCCGGAAACACCAAAACACTACCTGCTTCTGGCTCAACTTTGATGTCCTGGCGATCAAAATAAGTTTCGCCCCCCGTAAATTCGGCGTTCAGGTAACCCACGATACTGACATCTCGGGTGGGTACGCCTTGAGCAATTTCCTCAAAGCGGCTCGCGAGCAGTAAATTATCGATATGGCGTTTGTAATATTGACCAGGGTGATATTTTAGGATGGAGCAAGCCTCGGCATGAGGAAACGTAACGCCATAGAACTCCAACAACAACTGTTGAATGATCCCGACCCGACTCAAGAGCAGGTCATTTGTAGATTGCAGTAGAGAATCGGGGCTATCCAGAGAGAGCAAGTCATTACTGCGAATGTGGCGGTTGACAGTCGCAACTTCAATCCCAGCTGCTTGAAATTGGTAACAGTTGACAACTTGCAAAATATGCTGGCAAAGCGATGGTTCTAATAACCCCTTCACCAAAAAGATGTCGTGTCCTAGGGGTGTTAAAGTGTAGTTCACTTACCAGTTCCTAGCCGTCGTGAGTCGAGTTAGCACAGTACTCAAATTTTAGGTACAAAGCACCATTCATGCAGACAAGCAGTTCAACTTCTTCACCTTCTAAGTTTCCTCAACCGCTAGATCGAGTGGCGATCGCGTTGATGCTGCTGTTAAGTGTGTTGATTGGTCTGCTGCTGTGGAACGGTGACCACTCAGCACCCCGAATCCGGGAGTTTAGCTGGCAAAATAAACGGGTCGGGGCCGAAGACACTGCGTTTATGTTCACCTTCAGCCGCCCGATGGATCATGCCAGTGTCGAATCAAATCTCAAAGTAGAGCCACCGCTCCCTGGCAAAGTGAGTTGGGCGGGTCGGCGAATGGCCTATACCCTGACAATACCGGCTCCCTATGGCACCGAGTATCAAGTGCAGTTGCAAGGAGCCAGAGATCGGTTTACCGCTGAAGGTGAAAATCGAGCGACCCTTCAACCGTTTTTAGGCCAGTTTCAAACTCGCGATCGCGCCTTTGCTTACATTGGGGTCGAGGGTGAAGAGGCAGGCCGACTCATTCTCTACAACTTAACGAAGCAACAAAAGCAAGTCCTCACGCCAAAAAACTTGGTGGTTATGGACTTCAAGCCTTACCCTGAACGCGATCGCTTGTTGTTTTCGGCGACAAGCCGGGATGCCCAGCGTAGCGGCGTGCTCGACCAGAAGTTGTATACGGTGACCACGGGGATACCCGCAGACCCATCAACTTCAGGTAACGTAAAATCGACCCAAGCCGCTCAAGTTAAGCTGGTTCTCGATAGTAAAGACTACCAAAACCTGAAGTTTGATTTGTCGCGTGATGGCAAAATCATCGTGGTGCAGCGGGTTAATCAAAAAAATCCGGCTGATTTTGGGATCTGGATGATTCGTGAAGGCGAGCAACCTCAAGCCCTAAAAACTCAACCGGGCGGTGACTTCTTAATTACGCCAGACAGTCGAGCGTTGGCATTTGCTCAAGGTCAAGGATTAGCTATTTTGCCACTCCAAGCTGAAGCCGAGCCGCTCGATTTTTTGCCCAAATTTGGGATGGTCTTAACCTTTACATCTGATGGTTCAGCCGCCGCGATGGTGAAGTTTAACACTGACTACACGCGATCGCTATTTTTGGTAACCAACCAAGGCACTCAAAAAGAACTTTTACGCACTCCTGGCTCGATCTTAAGTGCCCAATTTGATGCCCGCAAAAAAGTACTGTACTGCTTGCTAACGGAGCTGATTCCAGGGGGTGGCTATCGAGAACGGCCTTATCTCGTTGCCATTGATCTCAAAACAACCAAAGCACAACCGCTGCTACGGCTTCCCGACGGACAGAGAGACATCCAAATGAGCCTTGCCCCCGATGGGCTGGGGTTCCTATTTGACCAAACTGTAGCCGCCGACGCTAAAGCTCAACAGGAAAGCGATCGCCCCCGCAACGATGAAGGCCAAGCACTGCAAACCAGTCAACTTTGGTTACTTCCCGTCATTCCGCCCATAGAAACAACGAATATAGAAGAGCCTAGCCAACCCGAAAAGCTTCCCCTGACAGGTTTTCATCCCCGGTGGTTACCCTAAGCGTCTTCGGACATGGATGTACAGGAGCTAATTAGTCGATATCAACAAGGAGAACGTGATTTTGCCCACGTCGATCTCAACGGTGCCACCCTCAGCGGCATCAATCTTCAAGATGTGAACCTGACTGGAGCAGAGTTAACAGGGGCAAATTTAAGTTGGGCTTTCTTAAATCGAGCCACTCTAACGGGTGCTTGTTTACGTCAAGCCGATCTGAGACATACAGCTCTTAGCAATGCCATTTTTGACCAAGCCACGCTCACAGGAGCCAACTTAAGCAAAGCAGATCTGCGCTTAGCCAAACTCTCAGAAGCAGACTTAAACTGGGCTGGTTTACAAGAAGCCGATTTAAGCAACGCTGATCTTACTCGTGCCAAGCTTGAGCAAAGTAATCTCGAAAAAGCCAAGCTCAATGGTACTTGCTTGATTGAAGCTGCGTTGATGCAAGCAACCTTACGTCGCGCCAGTTTAATCAACGCCAATCTGAGCCAAGCAAACTTGCGAGAAGTTCATTTAGAAGAAGCCAATCTTCGAGAGGCAACTTTAATTGGCACTAACTTAATTGAGGCTAATTTGAGCGGGGCTTGCTTGCGCCAAACAAATTTAACTCAGGCTGATATGCACCGAGCCACCTTACTGGGCGTTGACCTGAGCGAAGCAGTTTTGAATGGTGCCGACCTCAGCCGAGCTGACTTAGAAGGGGCTTATCTACTCAAAGCGAGCTGTCAAAAAACCTCCTTGTTGCGGGCAAATTTGCAAGATGTTTATTTGCTGCAAGCTGATTTAACCGCAGCCAATCTTCGAGGTGCAGATCTGCGTCGTGCTGATTTGAGTGGTGCTTACCTCAGGGATACAACCTTGAGTGAAGCCGATTTGACAGATGCTTATCTGCTAGAGAGCCACCTAATTCGGACTTATTTAGAAAGCACTCAATTGACAGGCTGCTGTGTCTACAACTGGCATGTTGAGGCGTCCGATTTATCAAAGGTGAACTGTCGATACATTTTCACTCAATTTAACTACGCCACCAAACAACCGACCGATCGCTACCCTGAAGATCGTGATTTTCAACCTGGAGAGTTGTCGCGGCAATATCAGGGCGATCGCGGCATGGTCGAGGTAGCGTTCTCAGAAGCCCCCAATTGGGAAGCTCTGGTTTTTACGTTGGCTCAGGTTGAGCTAGAGTATGCCGATTTGCGTTTGGTAGTGAAATCTTTTGAAGTAACTCACACGCAATATTTGCTTTACCTCTCAGCTACGCGTCCGCTCAGTGGTCATCTTGTGGCTCAACGTATCTTACAAGTTTACCCAGTGATCCGAGAGCGATACCTAGCCCGTCGAGGTGAAGTCTTATCATTGCTAGAGATTGCGGCAGTACGGCCTGAGAAGGAAGCAAGAACAGCAGAACCTGCTCAACCCACTGCCTCTGCACCATCTATGTCAGCCGCAGATCAGCGGTTACGGGTTTACCAAGAAGTCGTGCGCCAAATCCATCACATCTTGGTGTCACAGCCGCCCGAACAATTTGTGGGAAGTGTCCAGCAGTTGTTGGCTTATCTCCGCAACCAGGGTATCTCTACCGAAGAAATTCAAAAGAAAATGATCAGTCAGGTGATTTTGAAGCGAGCCAGACAAGATCTGACCTTCTTAGAACATCTGCGGCGCTGGGAGCAAACAG
>CBIHQL010000027.1:0-16699 GCA_966211855.1 uncultured bacterium | reverse complement strand
GGAGCAGGTGTTGTGCCGGATTGCCCCGCAAGGTGTAGAGTCGATTCAACTCGGCAATGCCACCGAAGCTGAGGTGAGTATTTTATTTTGTGATATTCGTGGCTTTACGGCGATCGCTGAAACTCAGTCAGCCAACGAAACCTTTGCCTGGCTCAATGCCTTTTTTACAGGCATGAATGAAGCGATCAGAGCGCACTACGGCTTTATTGACAAATTTCTGGGCGATGCCATGATGGCTGTGTTCGATCGCCCTGGCAGTCACGCTCAAGACGCCTTGAGTGCGGCAGTAATGATGCGACAACTGTTGGCAGAGTTTAACAACAACCGCTTGATCACTCAACTAGCCCAACCCATCAACATTGGCATTGGCATTCATAGTGGCATCGCTGTGATTGGCACGATCGGCTCAGAGCACCGCATGGACTCTACCGTCATTGGTGATGTGGTTAACACCGCCTCTCGCCTCGAAGAACTCACCAAAGTCTATGGTTGCCCGATCATTGCCAGTGATGCCGCGATCGCCTATCTCACTCAACCCGACTTCTTCTATCACCGTTGGATTGACTGCCTTGCACCCCGAGGCAAACAACAAGAAAACGACTTGTACGAAATCTTGGGTACGCAAACTGCCGTCGTTGATCCCGCCAAGGTGCGATCGCAACCATTATTTACGCAAGCCATCCAAGCTTGGCAGCAGCAAGATTGGTCGATGGCTCTCACCTATTTTGAAGCGGTGGCTGCTGAAAATGCAACAGATTCGGTCGCTGCACTGTACATCACTCGCTGCCAAGAACGCTTGGGTTGTCAGTTTCCGTTAGTTTGAGGCGACATTTGCCCCTTTGCCTAGCATCGGCAGTTGCACCGTAAAGGTCGTCCAGCCCTGACTACTCTCGGCTTGAATGCTACCTTGCAATTGATCGACTAATTTTTGCACCAGAGCCAGTCCTAGCCCGGTTCCTCCTTGCTTCCAAGGGTCAGCATGGGGCACCCGATAGAACTTATCAAAAATCCGGGGTAACTCATTGGCTGAGATATCTGCTTGATTTTGCACGATCAATACGGTGAATGACGGCACTCCTGGGTCTGCATCTACTTGGTAGGCTCGTAGCACAATCTCACCCCCCGCAGCCGTGTATTTGCAAGCATTATTGAGTAGCTCCGCCAAAATTCGCTCTAAACTGCCGCGATCGGTGATGAGAGCAGGCAAATCAGGCGAGACTTCTAATTGCAAAATTTGTTGGCGCTCTTGCATTCGGGAGCGAAACGCATCTAGAAACATAGGCAACCAGTGCTGGAGCTGAATCGCTTCGGCTAAAAAGGACGGATAGGATGCTGCTTCTAAACGCTGTAGATCAAGTAGGTCGTTAATGAGTTCAATTTCGCGAGCACACTCTGCTTTAAGAATTTCTAGATAGCGTTGTTGGCGCTCAGCATTAGTCGCCACAGTCAACATTTGCAACGCCATTTTCATATTTGACATAGGGGTGCGCAGCTCGTGAGAAACCGTACTTAAAAAATCATCTTTGAGTTGATTTAGTTTCTTGAGTTCTGCTAAAAGTCGGGCTTGCTCAATTTGTTTTTGTACTGCTTCTTGCGCTTGCAAACGTTCGGTGATGTTGCGAAATACAATCACCATCCCTAAGCGATCGCCCTGGGGATCATCAAGAGGAGTGACGCTAAATTCAATTGGCACTTCCTCTCCCTGGCGTGTCTGCAAAACAGCCTCGGTCGCAGGGCTAGCAATACTCATAGACAAACCTTCGGTCGGAGTTGCCAGTAAAGCCGCGATCGCTCGACTGTCTACAGGCAACAGTTCGCTGATCGATTGACCCGCCGCAGATGCTAAAGGCCACCCGGTTAACATTTCTGCTGCAGGGTTCATGAAACTAATGCGATCGCCGAGATCGGTTGTAATGACAGCATCAGCAATACTGCGTAAGACCGTCGCTAACCACTGCTCTCGCTCTTTGAGTTGGCGTTCTAAGCGATGCCGCGCCAAAGTAATTTCAATCGTGGTACTCAGTTCCCTCTCTTTAAAGGGCTTTAAGATATATCCAAAAGGTTGGGTATCTTTCGCGCGATTTAATGTATCTTCATCGGCATAAGCAGTTAGATAAATCACTGGCAATTGGAAACGCTTATATATTTGTTGGGCGGCCTCAATGCCATCCATAGCGCCTTTGAGGCGAATATCCATTAAGACTAAATCTAAATTGATTTCTCCAGCTTTATCAATTGCTTCTTCACCCGAAGAGGCGATCGCAGGTACAAGATATCCAAATTTCTTGAGGCGGTTTTGAATATCTTTAGCTACGATGCTTTCGTCTTCAACCACCATGATTTTGACAGTTTCCATTTTTGCTTACAACTCATTTATTCGGAGAAACTAATTTCAAATTTGACACCGCCCAGATTTTCAACTGCAATCGTTCCTCCTAACTGGTTGACCAGGGCATTGACGAGTTGCAAACCTAAAGATTCTGTGTTTCTAAAGTCTAATCCTTCTGGTAAACCTACGCCGTCATCTTGAACCGTCAAAGTATATTTGCAATCATCTAGCGATCGCAAACCGACATATACCTCGCCTTTTTCGGTTCCTGGAAAAGCATACTTTAAAGCATTCAGCACGAGTTCATTAATAATCAGCCCACAGGGAATCGCAGTATCAATTCCCAATAGAATCTCATCTGCTTCAATCTTTAACACAACTTTACTGATATTGATGTCGTAGGTATAAAGTAAGCTGGCGACTAAATCATGAATATAGTCAGAAAAGTTAATCCTTGCCAAATCTTTGGATTGATAAAGCTTTTCATGAATAAGTGCCATGGAATTAATCCGATTTTGACTATCTTTAAAGATAGCTAAGACTTCACTATCCTTCAGATACTCGGCTTGCAAGCTGAGCAGACTCGAAATAATTTGCAAATTATTTTTAACGCGGTGATGAATCTCTTTTAACAAAACTTCTTTTTCATGAAGCGAAGTTTTGATTTGTTCTTCAATTCGTTTACGACTAGTAATATCAAAGCGAATTGCTAAATATTGAAAAGGTTTGTCGCGCTCATTCAAAAAAGGCACGATTGTTGTGTCCACCCAATAATAGGTGCCATCTTTAGCACGATTTTTGATCTCTCCATGCCAAACTTTGCCCTGAGCAATTACAGCCCATAAATCTTGAAAGAACTTGCTGTCATGGTGCCCAGAGTTAATCAGCCGATGGGTATGTCCTAACAATTCTTCGCGAGAATATTGTGAAAGTTCGCAGAATTTCTCGTTGACATCATGAATTACACCGCGATGATCCGTGACAGCAACGATCGCCGCTTGGTCGAGAGCAAATTTTAGGTCAGATAATTCTTTGAGCGATTGATACCACTGTGCTGCGGCTCGGCGACGTTCTGAGATATCTTCAATGACAGAAATGAAGTATTTAGGCTCTCCTGTAGCGCTTCGCACCAAAGACACCGTTAAAGTCACCCAAACAATCGAGCGATCGCGGCGAATATACCGCTTTTCCATAGAATAGGTGGCAATCTCACCCGCTAATACTTGTTGCACGAGCTTGAGATCGTCATTTAGATCGTCGGGGTGGGTAATGTCTTGAAACGTTTTGCCCAACAGCTCCTCGCGGTTGTAGCCCACAATGTCACACAGCTTTTGGTTGACTCGCAGCCACTGACCCTGAATATCTACATGGCCCACACCCACCGCTGCTTGCTCAAAGGTCGCCCGAAAGCGTTGTTCACTTTCGCTGAGTTCTTGATTGGCTTGCGCGAGAGCCGTGGTGCGCTCTATAACTCGTGCTTCCAACTGAGCATGAGCCATTTGCAGTGCCAACTCGGCTTGCTTGCGTTGGCTAATGTCTGTGTTTAACTCTAAAATCGCTGCTGGAGCACCTTGATCATCTCGTTGTAAAGCCCAACGGCTCGTTACCACTACCGGAGTACCATCACGTCTGGTTTGGGTGAGTTCGCCTTCCCAATGTCCAACCGCCAAGAGAGCTGATTCGACGGCTTCGAGAGGTTCAGGAAATTGCGTCTTTAACAGCAGATGTGGGTCATGGTCTAAAACTTCAGCTTTGCTCCAGCCATACATTGCTTCGGCTTCTTGGTTCCAAAACAAGATCTGCCCCTGGCGATCGCGTACCAAGATCGTGTCGTGTACCAGTTCCAAAAGTTGAGCTTGCTTTTGGAGAGTCGCGGCTTGTGCTGCCAAGGTTTGTTCGGCTTGTTGACGCTCGACAATTTCTGCCTCTAGCGCTTGATTGATCAAAGTTAATTGGGCTGGGCTTGGTAAGGCTAGAGCTTTGGGCATCAACACCCCCAACTCTAGAGCGGTAAACAGTGAAACCACTGCCGTAACTGCCTTTACTGCCCCTGATAGCCAGTAGGTCGGATGCCAAAGCGTCCAAATAGAGAGAACGTGAGTTGTACCACAAGCAATAATAAACGCCCCAAACAGCAGAAAAACTGCCTGAAAGGGCAAATCTCGTCGTTGATGGACAAAATAAATGAGCAATACCGGAATGGAGTAATAAGCCAACGCTGTTAAGGCATCTGCTGACAGGTGCAACCACACCAACTCAGGCTTCCAGAGATAACAATGCCCATGCGGAATAAATGAGTCGGTTGTCAACAGATTTCGCAGCAATTCTTCCATAGCCGTATCCCTCGCAGAGATATCTAGATCAGCTGTTTAAGCAATCTGAGCCACTGATTAATAGGTTAATTCCTAAATTTTGATACTTCTCGATCTTGAACAAGAAATCTTTCAAAAGTGACAAATAACGAAAATGTTTACTTGTTCGAGCAATATCGAGTCGTAAAGATTGGGAGTGAAAACCGACTATGTTAAAAGTTAAGATTTCGTAGTTTAAAGCATTGTCGAACCTGGCCTTTAGCTTCAGCCGTATATCTACGGAATTTAACGAGCTATGGTTCAAACTTCAAGAGAGTTCATCTGTAAAAACCAGGTTTATCTATCAGAAAATTTACGTAGCTTCTGTTAAGTGTGGCAATTTGAAAATTAGCTTTAACGAATAAGTGAATGAACACAAGTAACAATCCACACTCAGTAAATAAATATTGTTGAGTTAAAGTTTCTTGCAGTAGCCGTAAAGTCTAACTCTCCATCTTCACGGCTGTTGTGCTCAAACTTATGATCGTGTTCTGTATGACCGAGGTCTCAACAATTTCTACAATTAAAGTGCTCAGTTAGGAGACTTAGATTTGGCGCAATTACAACGACTGGCGATCGCCCCTTCTCAACTAGACAATCAGCAGATTCGACTGACCCCTGAGCAAACCCACTATCTCAGTCGCGTTTTACGCTTACACACGGGCGATCGCTTTATTGCCTTAGATGGTCAAGGTCAGAGTTGGCTGGCAGAACTACAACCTCTGGTCGGAGCCACAGAACCCACAGCCCAAATTCTGCAACCTTTTCAAGTAGAGAGCGAATTACCGATCGCGATCACCCTAGTCGTAGCCTTGCCTAAAGGGACTGGATTTGATGACATCGTCCGGCAAACAACCGAATTGGGTGTAACTTGCTTGGCTCCGGTGATGAGCGATCGCACCTTGTTGAAACCCAGTTCTCAAAAGGTAGAAAGGTGGCGACGTATTGCCCAAGAAGCTGCTGAACAATCGGAGCGTCAAATCATCCCCACGATTTTAGAGCCCATTGCTCTCAGCGATCAGCTCGCGAACTTACAACCTCATAGCCCTGCTAGCGTCGGTTATTTTTGCGCCACTCGTCAAAACGCCCCGCATCTATTCACTTGCTTACAAACCCTCAACGATAAAGAATGCGATCGCCAACCCCCTACGCTATCCTCAATGGTAATTGTCACCGGGCCAGAGGGCGGTTGGACTAACAGTGAAATCGACCAAGCGATTGCTCTTGGTTACCAACCTGTTTCATTAGGATGTCGGATTCTACGAGCAGTCACGGCTCCCCTCGCGGCTCTGTCACTGATTGCAGCGACCCTCGAAGCCACCCCAAACACGAGTATTTCTACCACTAACCCTTTGCCAGACTCAGTTGAGGCACTATGAACACCCTAGACCAAGTTGCGGCAGCTTTTGAGCAAAAAGATTACCGGACAGCAGCCCAACTCCTCAAAACCCTGGTCAAAGAATCGCCTAACAACCCGTGGGTACAGTTTTATGTGGGGCGCTTGCATGAAGTGTCGGGCAAGTTAGAGTTGGCGACCAATGTTTATCGGCAAATTTTAAAGAATGCCATTAACCCAAAGGTGTCAGCACAGGCTCGGCAAGGGTTGCAGCGAGTAGAAGCGATCGAGAAAGCTCAGCGCCAACAAGCGATCGCCGATGCAACTGCCGACGCTCATGGCGGTGAACCGGGTTTTTTGATTTTAGAACCTGTGACCGGAGCAGCCCGCGCGATCGCTGCCCAGCACTTCGCCCGGATTATGAACCTTGATGCCTACACCGCCCGGATGCAACTCCCGAGCCGCTCTTGGCAACTCTATCGCACTGGGCCGATGGGTGAGCTTCAGTTTTACGGTCAACAACTCAAAACTCATGGCATTCCGGCCTTTTGGGTCTCTTTGCCAGAGCTTAAACAAGTACAAGTGTTGCGCGTCAATTACTTGCAAACTCTCAACCCACAAGTCACCGCTATTTGCCAAGACCAATTTGATCAACTGGGGTCTCTGACGTTTAGCTGGTCAGAAGTCACCTGCCGCGTCGATGGCCTGTTACCCATCTTTGGTGATGTGATCGATCAAGGTGCCTGGGGCAAGCTGACCTGGAAAGAACAAACTCAAGATTACGCTCAAGTTTGCGATCTGCATTTACCCAGCCGGAATTGCATTTTGCGCTTTTGTGACCAAACCCATCAGTTTGCCGAAGATGCCGCGATCGCAGCCACCGAGTTAGGGTTCCACCCTCAAAATACTGCCCGGATTAACTGGAACCATTTACTGCAATTTCTCCAACACCAGCTTCCCAACCTCAAAACCTGGTCTGACTTTACACCCTTTGCCGAAACTACCTTTGATGCGACCCAAGTGCTGAGCCGACTGCCAGCCAACCTGAATTTAGACAGAAAAGCAGAGACCTTGTGGGACCCTGCTTTCCAGTTATACAGTACGTTGATTTTTACAAAACGCTAACGAGAGGAGAGTTTCAAAAGCAGGCGATCGCCCTTAAGAAGACGCTTTCGCTTGACGTTGACGTGCCATGTCCAAAAAGTAGTCCATGTTCGCACCAGGACGACGGCGATCGCCAAAGGTGTTGGGGACAGTGGGTGTAGAGGCAAAAGCTGCGGTTGCTGTGGGTGCAGGTGTTGCAGCGGGTGCAGGCTTAGAACCATTAGTAGATTGAGCCACTGCTTTTACAGGTTCAGCTTTAGCAGGGGCAGCTTTCACTGCTTCCGCCTTAGCAGGTTGAGCTGGAGCTGGAGTAGATTCAGCTTTAGCAGGGGCAGCTTCGGTCTTGGCAGGGGCAACTTCTGTTTTTGCTGGAGCAGAAGCAGCAGTCTTGGCAGGCGACTGACCATTGCTCTTCGCTTCATCCAACTCTAAGAAATAACCAGAGCTTTTTTTAACCGCTTTACCAGCGCCAGATTGCTCAGCATCGGCTTTTTTACCCGCAAACAAACCACTAATAAAAGCCAAAATTCCACTAATTAGTTTTTTAATAAAACCAAACATCTTACCCACTCCTAAACGTAAAATTCATTGCATCTGGATAGAGATTGCCAAAAGCGCTCGTCAGACAGCAACCCTATTGCCAATCTGCCTACTGAAACTTTGATTTGCAAATCTCTGCCTGGACGTTTTAATCCAGGACTCTAAGCTCGCAATTGCATAGAGACTTAATGATGAAGATTATGAAATTTTATTATTCAAAAAAACAAGCTTACTCAACAATAATTTACAAAAGTTTATTGACAAACGAACAAGCATAAATACTTATGACTTTTAAGAAGAGAATTTCGTTTTTTATGTTTACAGATATTTCCTTAATGTTGAGAATGTTTATGTTTTCTTAATTCATGGGTCTACTAGCCAGAGCAATCACCGGATCAACAACCAGATGTCCCTCACGGCTACATAAGACAAGCACCAGTCCCGAAACTGTCCCCCAGCCCAGATAGCTTCACAATTCGCTGTTTAGCTTAGAGTTAAGGACTCATCGATTGATAGGCTCTAGTCACATGTCATCCCGTAACCCTGTCTTGTTAATTCACGGTCTCAATGATACTGAGGCCGTTTTTCATACCATGTCTACCCATTTGCAACGGCAGGGTTGGTCAGTACATAGCCTGAGCCTGACACCTAGCAATGGCAATATACCGCTAGAACAACTAGCTGCCCAAGTTTCAGACTACGCCACTCACGCCTTTGCCCCTGGACAAACATTTGATTTAGTCGGCTTTAGCATGGGAGGCATTGTCAGCCGCTACTATCTACAACGCTTAGGCGGCTTGGAGCGAGTTCAACGGTTTGTGACGATCGCTTCTCCTCATCGAGGCACTGTCGTTGCTTATGGCTCTCTGCGCCCAGATTGTATGCAGATGCGTCCCAATAGTCCTTTCTTGCAAGACTTAAACCATGATCTAGATCGGCTGCGACGGTTGGATTTCACCTCAATTTGGACTCCGCTCGATCTGATGATTGTGCCAGCCAATAGCTCGCAAATTCCCGTAGCACGCGATCTGCAAGTGTGGGTGCCAGCTCATGCCTGGATGGTGTCGCACTACCAAACTTTGCAAGCAGTAACGGCTACCTTAGAACAACCTTTAGCCAGAGCGACGGCTTAGCGATCGCCCACTTGAGCAAACTCGCGATCGCCGAAAATTGCTTCTGCATGGCAGTAGAACTTAAACTCCAATAAATTGTGGAAAGGGTCTTCGAGAAAGAAGGTGCGGTGCTCTAAAGGAGACCCGATAAAGCGGCGTTTGGGCTGTTGGTAAAACTGGAGTTGATGAGCGTGCGATCGCGTCAACAAAGCTTCCCACTCTGGTTCTTCTGTAAACACAATCCCAAAATGTCGAGGATAGATGCCCCGTTGTGGCATGAGTGGCTCTTCGGTAGTATGTGCCACTAATTGATGACCATATAAATTCATAATCAGCGACGTTTTGCTTTCTCGCCCTGGTTGGCATCCCAAACCTTCTACATAAAAGGCTTTGGTTTGGGCAATGTCAGCCACCGGAAACGCCAAATGAAAGATTGTGCTCATAAAAGCAGCCGAAAAAGACAAGGGTTGTCTTCAATTTATACCCATTTCTGCTATTGCTTGAATCTCTGGCAAGATATTGCTTCAATCACAGTAACCACTCACAGCCACCCATCTATGTTCTCAACCTCTCTGACTTACTCCTCTGCCATTACACCTTGGTTAATTGCGATCGCTCTCAATAGCGGGCTGGCAGCGATCGCCTGGATTGCTCCTAAGAAGTTACTCACTCCAGCAGGGTTACTTCATGCTTGGTTTTTGGGCGTGCTCGTTTGGGGGACGTTAGGTTGGCAAGGATACGTAGTTGTGATGTTCTACTTCCTAGTCGGGTCTGGGGTGACACGGATAGGAATGGCACAAAAAGAAGCCGAAGGAATCGCTGAAAAGCGCTCTGGTGCAAGAGGCCCAGAAAATGTATGGGGATCTGCTTTAGTCGGTGCTCTCTGCGCCTTAGGAGTCTTTCTCATGCCTCTGTTGAACTCTAGCAACAACTCTCCTTTGTGGATCTCTCTTTTGTTGCTCGGTTATGTCGCCAGCTTTAGCACCAAACTCTCCGACACCTGTGCCAGCGAAGTTGGCAAGGCTTATGGCAAACGCACGTTCTTGATCACTACACTGCAAGCAGTTCCTCGTGGTACTGAAGGCGCAGTTAGTTTGGAAGGTACGTTAGCAGGGGTTGCCGCTTCTGCCGCGATCGCCTTAGTAGGTTGGGGTGTGGGTTTAATTGATTTGATTGGTGTTGGGCTTTGTATGATTGCTGCCTTCATTGCCACTAACCTCGAAAGTGTGATCGGGGCAACGTTGCAGTCTAAATTTGACTGGCTAACCAATGAAGTCGTGAATATCCTCAATACCTTAATTGGAGCGATCGCTGCTATCCTTTTGGCATTTTTCTTTTACAGCTAAGTATCTCTCAAGCCGAAGTCTCATCCATCAAGCAGACCTTTGAATTCAGTAAAACCACAGGGGACTCATGTATATTGATTGCAACACTTAAACCCACGCTTGTTGTGAAGAGGAAATCTAGGCAATTTTATGAGTCTAAACATTAACTATCTGTTCAATGCTCAGGACTATTTAAACCAATATCCTGACGTTGTTGAGGCGATTCGGGTAGGTTTTGTCTCTGATGCCCTAGATCACTTCACCAGATTTGGCGCAGCAGAAGGACGCAGCCCTGGCAAGCTCTTTGATTCACACTTCTATATTGCCAAATATCCAGACGTTATCCCAGCTATCCAAAGCGGCCTAGTTTCTAGTGCTTTTGATCACTTCAGGCAATTTGGGCAGGCAGCAGGTCGTACTTCTATTCCTTTATTTGATACCAACTTTTATCTCACCCTCTACCCAGACGTTCGGGATGCGATCGCCAGCGGTTTTGTTGGTAGTGCCTATGAACATTTTGCGCGTTACGGTCAATCTGAAAACCGGAGTCCTAGTGGACTGTTTGACCCTGTTTTTTACACAACTCCAGATGTGGCAGAGGCGATCGCGAGCGGCTTTGTCAAGAATGCTTTTGAGCACTACATACGCTATGGGCAACTTGAAAATCGCTCCCCCAGTAGCCTATTTAACCCTAAGTTCTACCTGAGCCAATATCCAGATGTGGCGGATGCGATCGCCAGTGGCTTTGTTCAAAGCGCTCTTGAGCATTTTGCTGTTTATGGTCAATTTGAAAACCGCAGTTCTAGCAGCACGTTTAGTAGTGGTTTCTATTTACAGCAATATCCTGATGTGGTTGAAGCGATTCAGGTTGGTTTTGTCGTCAGTGCCTTCGATCACTATGCTCGATTTGGCAAATCGGAAGATCGCTTAACCATTCCTCCATCTATTGCCGTCAATGCACTGTCTGTCATAGAGACGAATGCTGGACTCACTGTTATGGAGGGAGGCAGTTTCACGATTGGCTTGAGCGAACTCCGAGTCACAGATCCAGACAACAGCGCCACAGAATTAACCTATACCCTCACGGATGTTCCTGACAATGGCACCCTACAACTTGATGGGGCCGCGTTAGAAGTAAATCAAACCTTCACGCAGGCAGATATTGATAGCGATCGCCTCACTTATGTGCATAATGGCAGCGACACAACGAGCGATCGCTTCAGCTTTAGTGTGGCAGACGCAGCAGGAAATACACTTGATGACAATAGCTTTGAAATTGCCGTCAATCTGGTGAATGGCGCACCTGTCCTTACTAACAATGCAGGTTTTACGACACAAGCAGGTCAAACAGTTACGATCGACAATTCCTCTTTGCTAGTGACTGATGAGGAGACTCCTGCTACTCAGATTGTTTATACGCTCAGCCAGGCACCTACGGATGGTACTCTTAAGCTCAACAATGTCGCTCTCACCACAGGGCAAACTTTCACACAAGACGACATCAACAATAATCATCTCAGCTATCAAAACATAGGTTCAGAAGCTGGCAGCGATCGCTTTGACTTCAGCGTCACCGATGGCACAACTACACTTAATAGCAGCTTTGATCTAGAGGTTATCGCCAGTGGTGGCTCACCCAGTATCGTGAGAGATATCAATCCTGGTGCTGGTAGCTCTTCTCCCTACGAACTGACCAACGTGAATGGGACGCTCTACTTTATTGGAGGTGATGGCACGGTCGGCGGTCTCTGGAAGAGCGATGGCACGGCTACTGGAACGACACTCGTTAAATCATTTCAAGATGGATGGATGAGCCCACTTGGCTACAATCTCACCAATGTAAATGGAACGCTCTACTTCACTAAGTACGACAATAGTTATGGTCGAGAATTGTGGAAGAGCGATGGTACAGAGGCGGGCACAGTCATGGTCAAAGATATTTATCCAGGCTTCATGAGTTCGTCTCCTATGGGATTAACCAATTTTAATAACACGCTCTACTTCTCGGCAGACGATGGCACCCATAGCGTGGAACTCTGGAAGAGCGATGGCACAGCTGAGGGCACTACATTGGTGAAAGATATTACTCCTGGCTTGGATAAATCTCTAGCAAGTCGATTCACCAACGTCAACGGCACACTCTATTTCAGTGCTTTTGACCCTACAAATAGTTTTGAATTGTGGAAGAGCGATGGCACGGCTGAGGGCACCACATTGGTGAAAGATATTAACCCTGGTGCTGAGGGTTCTGCGCTTGCTAACTTGGTGGAGGGTTATAACACACTCTACTTCACAGCTTATACACCCAATACGGGTACCGAGTTGTGGAAGAGTGATGGTACTGCTGAGGGCACCACATTGGTGAAGGATATTAACCCTGGTACGGGAGGGTCTTCGCCTAGCAACCTGACCAACGTCAACGGCACACTCTATTTCACAGTGAGTAATAGTGTGAGTGGCTTTGAATTATGGAAAAGCGATGGTACTGCTGAGGGCACCACATTGGTGAAGGATATTAACCCTGGTGCTGGCAGTTCTAACCTGACCAACGTCAACGGCACACTCTACTTTACTGCTGTCGATTCTCTGAATGGCTTTGAATTATGGAAAAGTGATGGTACGGCTGAGGGCACCACATTGGTGAAGGATATTAACCCTGGCGCAGATGGTTCTAGTACTACCAATCTTATTAATGTGGATGGTATCTTGTACTTCACTGCTAACAACGGTATTGATGGCATGGAGTTGTGGAGAAGTGATGGTACAACTGCTGGCACCACTCTCGTTCAAGATATCTATGGGGGATCAAACAGTGCGTCCCCTACTGGCCTGACCAATGTCAACGGTACGCTTTACTTTGCAGCGGATGATGGTATCAATGGTAAAGAGCTGTGGGCTTTGTAGTAGTCTCTTAGCGATCGCCTCCCTATAATCCTCCAACTTTGAAGGAGAGTGAGTTAATAACTACTTTCCTTTTTGATCTATGAATATCTGCTTACACACTCAAATAACGACGGAGGAAGGTTTCGAGGGATTCCATCTTCAGGTTAAAGACAGACTCTACTCGCTCTACTTCTTTAGAGGTGCAGAAGAACTCATTGGCGAGTAAGGTACGGACTGTGCCGAGAGCTGTTTGACTTTGAGGATTGAACCAGCCGATCGCCCCTCGCAGACCATCGAACAAAAGGAGAGGTGGATTAATGACTAACGGTTCGCGATCGAAAATATGACCAAAGATCTCAGGGATTTCTTCCCGTTGTAGAATCTCTGGGCCACCCACCGCAAAGATTTGGTTGCGGGCTCCGGCGATCGCGACGGCATCGGCTGCAATTCTCGCTAGATCATCGGTGCTAACAATTGAGGAGCGGTTATATGCGTCTCCGATCAACACATAGATACCTGTGCGACAAAATTGCTCAGCGAGGGGCAAGAGATTGGATGCGAACCCCGAAGGTCGCAGAATGGTATAGATTAAGCCACTGTGCTGCAGAGCTTGCTCTACCGCATATTTTGCTTTAAACACTGGCGCATCTTCATAACCGCGATCGACCCCTAGCACCGAGGTAAACACAAAATGCTGTGCTCCCGCTGCTTTGGCTGCTTCAATCAGCTCAATATTGGCACGGTAGTCTAACGCCTGAGCATCTCCCTCACGGGTGTCTCCGGAACCGTGAGCACTAATGACATACTGCACGCCTTGGCAAGCTTTGTGAATATCTCGCTCTTGCCTGAGGTCGCCAATAAAGATTTCGGCACCACGATTTTCTAGCTCTGCATAATGCGATGTGAGGCGCACAAAGGCTCGCACAGGTTTGTCTAGTTCTCGCAGTCGCCGGACAATTCTGCGTCCTAGTCCTCCAGTGGCTCCGGTAACTAAAAACATAGGGGTTGCCTACCTGGCATCAGTGAAGTGAACGACTTGATGGCAGTTTAACAACTCCCTTAGCAGGGTTGGCAACTATCTAAAGTTCGACAATCACCGGAGCATGATCACTGGGTTTTTCGAGCTTGCGGGGCGCGACATCAATGGTGCAAGCGATCGCCCGCTCATATAAGGCTGGTGTCAGATAGTGATGGTCAATTCGCCAACCACTGTTGCGCTGAAAACTGCCAGAGCGGTAGTCCCACCAGCTAAAGTGACCTGGCTCATCGGTGAACTTGCGAAACACATCAGCAAACCCCAGCTCTAACACTGCCTGTTGCAATGCCTGACGCTCAGCATCTGAAGACATAATGTGGGTTTCACGGCCTTTTGCGTTATGAATATCACGGTCTTCTACTGCAATGTTGAAGTCACCGCAGACGAGAATGGCTGGCTCAGTTTCTTGATCGGCAGCTTTAAGCAACAGCGATCGCAAATATTCACCCAAGAGCTCTAACCAACGAAGTTTGTAGGCATATTTGTCGCTACCAATTGCAGAACCGTTGGGCACGTACAAATTAACGATTCGTACGCCTTGCAGCACGCCACTAATCACCCGCTTTTGCTCATCGAGATCACCGACTCGCTCTGCCCCAACAACGGGTGTAAAGCCGATAGTTACGTCCTCTAAAGGTTGGCGGCTAATGAGGGCAACACCGTTATAAGCTTTCTGACCCGAAATATAGAGGTTATAGCCTCGCTCTAAAAAGAGGGCTCGCGGAAACTCAGCATCAGTGACTTTGGTTTCTTGCACACAGAGCACATCGACCGGATTGGTTTCTAGCCAGTTGAGCACATGGTCGATACGAGTGCGAATTGAGTTAACGTTCCAAGTAGCAATCTTCATGCGGGCATTTGGCGGTTTGCAATTGGCTGAGCTTTATATTATGGCGGCAATTGGCTGTGTTGATTGCTCTTTAAAGGGGCGATCGCCAATGTTACTGCTCAGATTGGCAGACATTCTTGCTACCGTAATGACCATCATCAAATCGTGAGAGCCAATCTATGTTTGCAGAAGTCGATGCCGCATTTTCTTATTTTGAACCCGGTGCCTTTGAATGGCAGCCTCCGGCAACCGAGGCGATGATTGCCAATGCTGAGCAAATCTTGAACGTACAGTTTTCTCCCTCGCTCAGATTGTTTTATAAACGGCATAACGGGTTTTGCGGCTGTGATGCCACCTTGCTGAGCCTGCCTCTAGTGGGTGAAGAGCTAGAAGACAGCTTGATTGATTGGAGCATCAATTATCGTGACGAAGCCGAGGCAGATGCACAGAGCATTGTGACACTCGTTCAGGATGGCACGGGTAATCCCTACTCGTTGTTGCCCACCAAAGTCGATGAACGCGGCGAATCTCCGATTGTCAAAGTGGATCATGAAACCCTCGAAATTGACTGGATTGTGGCCTCTTCATTTGAGCGATTTTTGTGGTTTTTTATCACAGATCTGCAACGCTACATGAAACCGAATGGCGAATTCAAAGAGGATGATGAACTAGATGAAGATCTGGATGGCGCAGAATCTGCCTGGTATGAAAATCTCGATTATTTGCTGCAATACGATCCGCATTTAGCTCAATGGCGCAGTTGATCTCACTGAGACATCTGCGATCGCACAGTAAAATGAATCAGAAATTTTTGGGTCATCATCCAGCGATCGCCCTCTTCAGATGTCCCCCGCATCGTAATTTGTTGGATTGCCGCCAAATGGACAGTATATTGACGCGATCGGGTAAGTTTGCAAGTTCTTGCTTTTATTGAGTCTGTGGGAGACTACGGCTATGAAATTTGAGTCAGTAATGCGGTTTATCGTGCCTGGGTTGAGTGTGGGGGTGGCGATCGCAGCGTTTGCGGGTAGTGGGCCAAGGCTTGGGGTTAGCACCCCACCACCTGCTGTAGCTCAAGCACCAACAGTCACTCCAACGCCTCCTAATCCAGTGGTCGAGCGCGATGCTCCTTATTTGCCCACGCCGCAAGAAGTGGTGGCAGAAATGTTGAAAGTGGCTCAGGTCAAGCAACAAGACCAGTTGTATGACCTCGGCTCTGGGGATGGTCGGATTGTGATTGCGGCGGCTAAGAACTACGGCACACCTGGGGTCGGCATTGAAATTGACCCAACGTTGATTCAACAGAGCCAAGCCAATGCTCAAGCGGCTGGGGTGAGCGATCGCGTCAAGTTTATGCAGCAAGACTTGTTTACAACCAATCTCAGCAATGCGACCGTCGTTACACTCTATTTGCTACCCGATCTCAACCTGAAGCTACGACCCAAGCTCTTAAAAGAACTGCGCCCCGGCACCCGGATTGTCTCTCATGCCTTCAACATGGGTGATTGGAAACCTGACAAAACCCTGACGGTGCGGGTACCCAACAATCGCCGACTCTATGCTGTGTATTACTGGGTTGTTCCAGCGCAAGTAGAAGGCAAGTGGCAAGGTACGCTGACAACTCCGCTCGGTCAGCAACCTGTAACCCTTAACCTGCAACAAAAATTTCAACAAGTCACAGGCACCGCTCAAGCAGCCACGGAAACCCTAGCTATTAAAAACGCCAAGCTCAACGGTCGGCAAATCAGCTTTAAAAGCAGCAAGCAGGTTCAGGGCCAACCGCTTACGATTCAGTTTGATGGCACCGTTAACGGCAGAGTGCTGAGAGGTACTGCCAAAATTCAAGGGGGTTTT
>CBIHQL010000026.1:0-17034 GCA_966211855.1 uncultured bacterium | reverse complement strand
TACGCACTTTGTTTGCAGCTTCGTCATAGTCAATTTGTCCAGAGCCAGCAAGGTTAGTAATAGTACTACCAAGAATGAAGAAACTATTATTACTGCCAAAAGGCCGTCTACTAGACTCCTTTAATGCTTTTGCTTGATCTGCAGCAATATTGAGAAGCTTGTAAAACTGTTGCTCTTTAACAGCAATTAAACTTTTAAGATCATCGTAAATGGCGTTAACACGTTGTTCCACTTCTTGACGAGGAATGCCTTCTTTATGCGTGACCTTTACTACCCATAGGTCACCACGCTGCTCAACTCCTTTAAGTTCAAGCCCTAAGCCTTCATCTTCCAGCTGAAATCTGCGGAAGGTGAAACTAAGCGCCCGCCAGTTAACTCCTTCCTTAAACACCAGCTCGACAACGTTACCAACTTCTTGAAAAAGAGCTTCAAACTCTCGTGGTTCAAAGTTTCGGTCTACTGGATATCGAGCTGTTGGCCTTCCATTTGCGGTCAACTCTCGATAAATATAGTCGCACTCCACACCAGCAAAGCAAGTTTGACTATTAACACTCCAGTCTTGAATACAAACTCCTGTTAATTTAGCGTTAGTGAAATCTACCCCTGTAACCTGAGCACGGACTAGAATGCTTCCTCGAAGATCTGCATCCCGTAAATCAGCTCCAGTCAAGTTAGTCTCTGTCAGATTAAATTTCTGCATATGAGCATCTTTCAAATATGCTCCTTGCAAATTAAGTCTATTGAAATTTTTATCCTCGCTAGAGCCATGAGTTAGCAGCCTTTGCACCTTTGTATTTTCCAAATCTAAATATCGATTATCGACTCTGGCCTTATCGATTCCAGTTGCTCCCTTTAGGCAAGTACGATAAAGCCTTCGTGCCCGCAAATCAGTATTAGCTAATTTAACTCCTGTGAAATCCTGCTCACTTAAATCCAAGTTATAAAATGAGGAACCGCAGCAAGAAGCGATTGCGATCGCCCAATTCCATACAAAGGGTAAACGATTTCGACAAGTACTTCGTATAAACGCCTGTACATATCCAAAGACTACTACACCAATGCCAACAGAAAAAGCCGAAAAGGTAGCAACGGATACAGCATGATTTGGTAGTAGCCCTTGCCCTCTTAAATCAATAAACTGTCTGCTGTTTAAATCGCTAAAATAATATAGAAACCATGCCGTCAGAACCGAGGCTAAAACTAGCAATAAACTAGCTGCTATAAATATTAGATTTTTTTGAGGCTTTGAAAATAGTAAATGAATCAGAAAGTAAGACAAACAGGTAGAAATAAGGCTCAAGAAGGTGATAGATAGACCCAGAGGGACAAGAATAACAACATCAAGAATATATTTAAAGTTAATTTGATCGAGCAGAATCAAAAGAATCACAGCTGCTAATATAGCCGCAAAAGTAGCTCCTTGAATACCTTTCAATAAATTACTAAACAGAGTAATTAAGGTAAAAACCACTACTGCCAACCCCATAGATGAGAATACTATTAAGGAGTCTCTGTAGGGAATTATTATGCTAATACTAATTAGTTCTGCCAAAGTGCCACACAAAAAACCGGATACAATAGCAGAGACTATAATCAAAATACTCAGTATTAGTTTCACAAAAAAAGCTTTTACTGTAATCCGTTCCTTTGAGAAATTTCTTTTTTGGGAAATGTTATTACAAGTCATTAACTTTTCTAGATTTTAGCTACATGTTAAAAATTTCTTAAGCACTAAAGCTATACAACATAGTCTGTTGTATGTTACACATTCAAAGTTTCATTATACTTACTGCAGCAAATTACATGACTCTAAGGCGCATAATATCACAGGGCCTAATCAACGATCACTTTGGTAGCTTCTTGCCGAGCTTAAGAAGCTTTTCCTCTAAATCAGTTGAGCAGTCAAATCTTCCTTATCAAGTAGATGTGGAAGAGTTTGATTTTAACAAAGTAAAAATAGATGACGAGAAGTTGATTCAGCTTGTAAACTCTCGCTATGAAGAGAAGCCTTTTGCATCAATCACGACAGCTTTTAATGAACCCAACTTCCTGGATTTCTCTTTTTTGGAAAAAGGAATGATTTGTGGCAGGGCTGTTTGTCGTCTATTAAGAAAAATAGATAGTAATGATGATGTACAAAATCTACTTGATTTGTTAGATCAAGCTAATAGTCGTCGAAGAGAAGATGGACGAGAACCGTTCACAAAAAAAGACTTAATAGAAATATTTTCAATTCCAGAAGAACATCAAATTGAATTCTTTAGAAATTATGAGAATACGCCCTACCTAGCATTTTCACAATTCGATATAGTCCAAAATATTTTGCCTTTAATTCCTGCGGGTACAGGTTTTTTAGTAGGAAGTAGCCACTTATTGACAGCACATCATATTTTAGGAAATGATGAACCCACCAAATTAGTTGCTGAGTTTAACTATGAGAAGGTAATAAATGGCTTTGAAGTAAACTCAGTTCAATATGATGTCAAAGAAGAGGTAATCATTAGCAATCCAGATTTAGATTACATTTTGCTTAAACTAGAGTCTGAAGATAGAAAAAAAGAAAAAAAAGAGGCTGGAATTGAATTTAATTACATATCTATAACTAAGAGAGATGATATCATTGCACCCCCACTTACATGGACAGAGGCGAAACAATTAGATCCTAGTTTTTCCAGATTCAACAAACCAGTAGTAGAAAGATTGGTGAGATCCCAGTTACTAAAAACCTATAAACCTAATATTGAAGGTATTGATGGAGAGCCAGTTATAATCATTCAACATCCTAAGGGGCAGCATAAGCAGATTGTAGTTTCTAGTAATCGAACTATTGCCCTGTCTGATGATTGTTTATACTACGAAGCAGATGCTGAGAATGGGTCGTCAGGTAGTCCTATCTTTAACCAAGAATGGGAACTCGTAGGTTTACATCGGGCTTACATATCTGAAGATGAACCGACCTTATCGAAAAATGACGAGGATATCACTCTGCCGCAAGGAGATATAGTTGTTGGCTTTGAGGGTATAAGAATATGCAATATTGCAAAAGATATAGGATCAAAGAGAAATAATTCTCCAGATATTCAAGATTTCGTAGATAGGTTTCTTGATAAAGGATCACCTTGGGAGAGAGAGAAAACTTAATATTTTTCCTAACTGGCATGTGGGCTTGAGACTACTCTGGAGCCTCATTGTAGTTTATTTGACCTGAAGCAGTAAGGTTGGTAATGCTACTACCTGAAATATCAAAGTTGTTAGTGATAACTTGACTTTGAGCTGGTTGAAGCTCTGAAGCTACAGGAGATTTTTCAGTAGGTTCAGTAGCGGAACTAGAAGCTTGAGAAATCTGAGGAGCTAATATTGCAGCCAGACTATTTATGGGATAGGTAAGCAAAGTAATAGATCTTCCCAAACCCATTCTCACAGGTTCTTGGCCTGACTCTTTAAGTTCAGAGCTAACGTAGTCGAAGAGGCGATCGATACTTACGTTCCCCTTTTTATCAGAATTTTCTGGCAATAACCCATTTATTAAAGCTTTAGTAAAAATGCTGTAATCAGTAGTAGAGTCACCCTCGTAAGCTTTTTCAAAGTCTCGACAAGCAGCAATTAAGTAGTAATCTTTTTGAGCACTAAAAGCAGTAAATGTTTGTTTAACTAAGTTACGCTCTAGAGCATAACCAGCATGACAACAATCTAATAAAATGACTAGGCTGCTTAAATTAGATTCTTCAATTAATTGATTCAGACTATCTAAAGAGATGCCACGAGTGTCTAAAGTTTCTAGCGTGCAATCAGAGGTTACTAGGTACCCCTTGCATCGCCCCAGGTTATCTTCTACTGAAACCCCATGACCACTGAAATAAATAATGGCTTCGCTTTTATCAGCTTGCTCTAATAAAAACTGCCTTAGAGTTTGTCCTAGATCTTTACCAGTTAAAGGCTTGTAAGCTACTTCATAACTATTTTTTTCAGTATTCCAGGCGGCTGGCAATCGCCTAATCTCTTGGAAGTTACCGTACTGACTCAAGAGCTGCGCGATCGCTTCTGCATCTGTATAAGGCTTGGTAAGGCTCGGTAGCCTCTCGTATTTAGCAATTCCAACTACCAGAGCATACCGTGCCATTTAACAAATCCTGATGCAATAAAACAGCTACAACTACTAACATACACAGAGATACAGCTCAAGCTTCTAAGTATCTTCGTAAAAATTTGTATTCATCTAAGGCTTTACATGTTAGAAGAACCTGAAGTTCAACGGCTTCAAATTGAAGAAGACGGTGAAGTTTTTGAAATTTATGTTGAGGCAAAGTCAAATCCTACTCTGCCAGAATCAGGGCTGCGTCCTGGTGAAAAAGGGCTAGATGTCGTCAAGATGGAAGAAGCCCGACGTATGATTCGTGGTTATACGATGTACGCTCTCAGCGCCTTCAAAGATTTTGCAATGGCAGAAGTTGCGGAAGTGAATTTGAAATTTGGCTTGAAGCTGGGTGGTAAGGTTGGCATTCCTTACATTACTGAAGGAACAACTGAAAGCAATTTGGAAATTTCAGTTAAATGTACGTTCCCTGACCCAACAAAGTCTGATTCGGCAACAGAGCCTCAGTCTTAAAGCAATACTTTGACTCTTTTGTAGATATCAAAAAGGCGATCGCCCTCCTCTACTTCAATCTTGAGGAAAGCGATCGCCTTTTGTTAGGAAGTTGTGACTACTTAGAGATAAAGTGACACCACATATTGCCGGGGCCTTCGGGGGAGCAGGTGCGCTCAATCATGCTGTAAGAGTAGGTCAGCCCTTTGCCCTTGGCGTTGGCCCAATCTGAGTTGATGTCGTAGCCACTATCCCAATACTCACCGTAGGGGTCGTGAACGACAAAACCTTCTTTGTTGTAACCCACGACAACGACGATATGACCGAAGCGGGTGAAGTAGCCGTGGATCACGACAGGCTTGCCTTGAGCTAACCACTTTTTAATGTCTTCAACGGTGGCATTCTCACGAAAATCATCTTTGAAACCTTTCTGCTCTACCAGCCACTTGAGGTCGTAGGGGTCATGGCGCGATCGCCCTTCCTGAATGAGGTAGTCATAAAACTCATCTTCAAGTTGAGTCTCGCGGGTAGGCTTGAGGCCAAAGTAAGACAGACACATCGCAATGCTAGTGACATTGCACGCCCCAGAAGGGTTGTAGCGGTTGTCAGTCTGAGGGAAGTAAGGGAAATCTTTGAGGCGGTATTCTAGTGGCAGTGGCCCCGTCGCCGGAGGAGAGAGCGACTGTTGGGCTTCACCCACTACTTCTTGGCTCGTGACTAAGCGGACATGATCAGCGAAAGCGTACCAAGTATTGCGCCCCTTAAACTTGACTTCTTCAAAGGCCACCCGAATATGTTTTCCTTCAACTTTGTAGGAATGCAGTTCAAACAACTGCCCAGCCGTAATTTCCTCTTTTTGATCAGCGGATAGGTCTGCCGATTGCACAGGCTGCAATTTCAGCACAGTATTTTGCAAAATCTTCAGTTTCATAGCGTCTTACTTAGATCAATGTCCTTGAGCGTTCGGGTGAGAACGAGTAGCATTCCCTGATGAATATCAACAGCACGGCTAACCTAATTTTCGCGGCTGATCTCCAAATAGTTGTTGAGGTTCTACCAGCAGAAAGACCTCCGAAATGATTTGGGCTTGTACCTTGGCATTGGAAGCTTAGGGATCTACTTATGCAGATTTATACTCCGGACTGGGTCAAGGATGCCGTTTTTTATCAAATTTTTCCTGATCGCTTTGCCAAAAGTCACCATCCTCATAAAAAGCTGTTAAAAAACATTACCTGGGAAGAGTGGGAAGACATGCCCACCCTGCAAGGTTATAAAGGTGGAGATCTCTGGGGCGTGATTGAGAAGCTCGACTATTTGCAAGATTTGGGCATCAACGCCATCTACTTCACCCCGATCTTTCAGTCGGCTAGCAACCACCGCTACCACACGCATGACTATTACCAAGTTGATCCGATGTTGGGGGGTAATGCAGCCTTTCGGGACTTGCTAGAAGCGGCTCATCAGCGTGATATCCGTGTGGTTCTAGATGGAGTGTTTAACCATGCGAGTCGTGGTTTCTTCTTCTTTCATGATGTGTTAGAAAATGGCCCCAATTCGCCTTGGGTACAGTGGTTTAAGATTCACGACTGGCCTTTGTCACCTTACAACGGTGAGTATCCGGCTAATTATGAAGGGTGGGCCGATAACCGAGCGCTACCTGTGTTTAACCATGACCTGCCCGAAGTGCGGGAGTACATCATGGAGGTTGCCGAATATTGGATTAAGTTTGGTATTGATGGCTGGCGATTGGATGTGCCTTTTGAAGTGAAAACGCCTGGTTTTTGGCAAGAATTTCGCGATCGCGTTAAGGCAATTAACCCTGAAGCTTACATTGTGGGTGAAGTCTGGGAAGATGCCCGCGAGTGGCTAGATGGCACCCAATTTGACGGGGTAATGAATTATCTATTTACAGCCCCAACGATCGCATTTACAGCAGGCGATCGCGTGGTCATGGAGCAGGTGCAAGACCGCTCTTATCAGCCCTATCCACCTTTATTTGCTAAAGAGTATGGCGAGAAAATCCAGGCGGTGCTGGAGATGTACCCTTGGGAAATCCAACTCACCCAATTAAATCTGCTGGCGAGTCACGATACGGCTCGGTTGCTCTCGATTGCCGGGGGCGATCGCGATAGCTGTAAGTTGGCGACCCTGCTGTTGCTGACCTATCCGGGGGCACCCAGCATTTACTACGGCGATGAAGTCGGTCTACCGGGTGCTCTAGACCCAGACTCACGGCGAGCCTTCCCGATGGAAAGCAAGTGGGAACTAGACGTGCTCAACTATCACCGCCAGTTGATTGCCCTCCGTCACCAATTTGCAGCTTTGCGAACCGGGCGTTATCAGATTATTCATGCTGAAAGTACAACCTACGTGTTTGCCCGAATTCTAGGGGGCGAGGAAGTTGTGGTTGCGGTAAATGTCGGCACAGCAGAAACCAAAGCCACGATTGACTGGGCTAGCACTGGTCTACAGTCCCGCCCTGACCAACTACTATTTGGCGAAGCAACCGTCGAATGGGAGACAGAAACACAACCACACCTAACCCTTCATATTCCCGCTCGGAGTGGCTGCATTCTCGCGGCTCAAAGTTAGCTCTCGCTTTTCCATCTGCAAATCTCTCCCTAAACCCCTCTCCTACGAGGCAAAGGTGGTTTCATATTATCGAGAGAAAAGTCGGACTACGATTTCACTCCTTGCACTGCCCCCTAAATCCCCCAAATTTGGGGGACTTTGAATTAGGTTCCCCCCAAATTTGGGGGGCTAGGGGGGCCTGTTCGGATTTCTTCTCTTGTATGAAGTCACCCTGCTCTCCTGCGAGGCGAGGGGCTTTTTTGAGATCGAGGAAGGGCGATCGCACCAATTTCTGCACTTACACCAGCTAACCTGCTAGCTTGTTATGATCCGACTAATTTTCTAATTGATTTCCGCTACCCTTGCCACGCCCCATGACTGAGACTATCCTTGACGTTCGTAATCTCCGGGTTCAGTTCCAAGCCGATGAGCGCCTCATTCAAGCAGTGGATGGCATTTCGTTTGAAGTGAAACGGGGGCAAACCCTCGGGATTGTTGGAGAATCGGGGTCAGGAAAGTCGGTCACTTCGCTGGCTGTTATGGGCTTGGTGCCATCACCACCCGGACGCGTCACCGAAGGCGAAATTGTGTTTCATGGGGCAGAAGGCATACCTGCGATCGATTTGCGCCGAGTGCCACCGAACCAATTACGGCAATTTCGGGGCAGTCAAATTTCGATGATTTTTCAGGAGCCGATGAGTTCGCTGAACCCAGTCTACACCTGCGGGTTTCAGTTAACCGAGGCAATCCGGCAGCACGAAAACGTTCCTGAACCGGAAGCCCGTCGGCGCGCGATCGCTCTACTCCAAGAAGTCAAGTTGTTGCCCAGCGATGCCGAACTCAAGCAACGCTATCTGGATGAGTTGCAGCAATCACCCCATAAGCAATTTGCGCCTGCCGCCCCTAGCGACAGCGAAATCGATCGCCACATCAATGAGCAGAAACAAGCCATCTTAGACCGTTATCCTCACGAACTGTCAGGTGGGCAGATCCAGCGGGTGATGATTGCGATGGCGATCTGCTGCAACCCCAGTCTGCTGATTGCCGACGAACCCACCACAGCTTTGGATGTCACTGTCCAGGCCACGATTCTCGACTTGCTGCGAGAACTGCGCGATCGCCGCAACATGTCGATTATGTTCATTACCCACGACCTCGGGATCATTGCTGATATCGCTGACACCGTAGCCGTGATGTACCAGGGCAAAATTGTAGAGTACGGTTCAGTATGGCAAATTTTCTCTAGCCCACAGCACCCCTACACCAAGAGTTTGCTAGCTTGTCGGCCTCGCCCCGATCGCCGTCTCAAGCGGTTGCCTACCGTCTCTGACTTTATGGAAGTAGTCACCACTCCCACAGGCGAAACCGTCATTCAAGAGAAACCCGCTGAGCTGCTACCCAACGAACGGCAAGTTCCCACCGAGACAGAACCAACTGCCGAGGAGCGCCTTGCAGAACTCACGCAGCAAACTCCATTACTAGAAGTCCGCAATTTACAAGTTGCTTTCCCAGTGCGGAATGTCTGGGGGCAAACTCGGCGCTACGTGATGGCTGTAAATGGTGTCTCTTTTGATGTCTACCCCGGTGAAACGTTGGGGTTAGTGGGTGAATCGGGTTGCGGCAAAACAACCTTGGCTCGGACTCTGCTGCACTTAATCCCGGCGACTCAAGGCTCGGTGCGCTTTGAGGGCCGTGTGGTCAATGCCTTGAGTGCTGGGGCGCTGCGGCAACTCCGGCGGGAGATGCAAATTATCTTCCAAAACCCTTTTGGCTCACTAGATCCTCGCATGTCGGTTGGGGAAGCCGTGATGGAGCCGTTAAAGATTCACGGTCAGGGAAATGCCCGCCAACGACGCGATCGCGCTGCCTACTTACTTGAGAGGGTGGGGCTAGAGGCTCAGTTTATGCACCGCTACCCTCACGAATTTTCGGGTGGGCAACGGCAGCGGATTTCGATTGCGCGATCGCTCGCCCTCAACCCCAAATTTATTATTTGTGATGAGTCAGTTTCCGCTCTAGATGTCTCGGTGCAAGCGCAAGTGCTGAATTTGCTCAAAGAAGTGCAAGCCGAGTTTGGCCTCACTTATATCTTCATTTCTCACGATTTAAGTGTGGTGAAATTTATGAGTGACCGGATCATGGTGATGAATCGCGGCAAAATTGAAGAAATTGGCCCCGCTGAAAGCATCTATCGCGAACCTCAACAGGCTTACACTCGTCAACTGATTGCAGCTATTCCTGTTGGGACTCTAGAACAGATTCGCGAACGCCAGGTACAGCGGGGAATTGCCGTCGGATGACCTTATCGCAGAGCTGAATCATGAGCCAAACCATTCCCGAACTGATTCAACACCTTGATGATCCTGCTGTAGAAGTTCGGGCGCAGGCAGCAAAAACATTAGGAGAGTATGGAGCCGACGCCAAAGAAGCGATCCCAGCTTTGATGAAAGCGGTTCAAGATCGCTTTGCCAGTGTGCGAGATCAAGCGATCGCCTCGCTCAGCAAAATCAACTTAGCTTCTACCATTAGCGCCTTAATTAGTAACCTCGAAGACGAAGACGATCGGGTGCGCAACGGAGCCATTCGCGGCATTTCTACTCTCGTCGATCGCTTTGATCTACCGCCCGATTTGCAGACTCAGGTGTTTAAAGCCCTGGTGCAAGCCGCTCAAAACCGTAGTTGGTTTGTGCGCTCAACTGTGATGGCAACGATTGGTGAGCTAGGCCCAGCCGAAGCTGTTATGCCCATTTTGATTGCGGGGCTGAGCGATGAAGAAGTGGATGTTCGGCAAGATGCAGCGATCGCTTTGCAGTGTTTTGGTGCTGAAGCCGCCCCTGCTGTCTCTCAGTTAATCGACACTTTTTGGCATGGCATCGAACTGTATGCAACTTCTGCCTTAGGTAGCATTGGCCCTAGTGCTGCCCCGGCGATTCCGCGTTTGTTAGAAGCATTGCAAAAGGGCGAAGAAGATTTGCGGGGGCGCGCTGCCGAAGCGATCGGTGAAATTAAGTCGGCTGATGCTGTCCCCAGGTTAATCGAATTCTTGCAGACATCTGACCCTGAGCTTCGTCAAGTCGCCGCAGAAGCTCTCCAGTGCCTCGGCCCAGTCGCCAAAGCCGCAGTGCCAGCCTTAAAAACTGCCCTGCAAGATCCAGTGCCAGAAGTACGGGCAAATGCAGCCAGAGCCTTGGGCGAAATTGAATGGGACAACCCGGCGATCGCGTCCGTTTTAACAGCGTTGTTGCAAGACTCGGAGCCACAAGTTCGATCGAGTGCTGCCTATGCGTTGCAACTGATGGGTAAAACTGCTGCCTCTGCTGTCCCTGCCCTGATTACTGCGTTGCAAGACGAGAGCGATCGCGTCAGCCAAAGTGCAGCCAAAGCCCTTGCCGAAATTGACACTCCCGAAGCCAAATCAGCGATCGCCCATTACCAACAGCGGTCTTAACAGGGTTGAAGGAGGACTACAGTCTGCGGTGGTAAAGACGACCATTTTTGATTTGCACAACCGGATGATTCGACATTCGCACCAGTTGCTCATCGTGGGTGGTAACAATCACCGTAATGCCGATATTGTTCAGCTTTTTGAGGATCTTGATCACCTGCCAAGAGTTGTCAGGGTCAAGGTTCCCAGTCGGCTCATCCGCCAAGAGGAGAGGAGGAGTGCTGACGATCGCCCGGGCAATGCTCACCCGTTGTTGTTCACCCCCAGAGAGCTGCTCAGGAAAACAATTGGCTTTATCTTGCAGCCCGACCATCCGCAGCGTAGGTTGCAGACGGCGTTCGATTTCTTTGCGGGTGTAGCCCTGAGCCTGCAACACAAACGCGACATTCTCAGCCACAGTCCGACGGGGGATAAGTTTGTAGTCTTGAAAGACAATGCCAATCCGTCGCCGCAATAATGACAGGCGATCGCCCCGTAACTGGTTGAGGTGATAGTTATCAACGACCACTTCACCTTGGCTAGGGCGTTCCTCGCCGTACAACAGCTTGAGAAACGTAGTCTTGCCAGAGCCAGAAGGGCCAGTCACAAACAGAAATTCGCCCCGCTTGACATCCAAGTTGACATCTTGCAACCCTCGACTGCCATTGCGATAGACTTTCGTGACACTTTGCAGGCGAATAATCGGCCCTAGCGTTGTCTCTCCGGGTTTCTTGCCTGTCGCCTTAGCTTCAACGTTAGAAGTGTTGAGAAGATCGGGCGTGAGCGTCGGGGTAGCGCTACCAGACTCGTGAGCGGCACCCGCAGATTGACCATTCAGCACAGAGGTCATAGAGGACGATCCGTCGTGGAATTGTAAGCAGTGTGATGAATGATTATGGTACCTGCTGACTCACCGAATGGCGCTGCGTAAACCGATAAATTAACGCTCGCCATGCAAATTTTGGTAAAGCCAGCATCCGTCGCCAGCGCCAAGGTTCTTGATAGAGCCGGTAAACCCACTCTAAATGATTGTCACCTAACCATTTCGGGGCACGAGTTTTAGTGCCTGCCCAAATATCAAAACTACCGCCGACCCCAATCCAGACAGCGTTGGGGCAGAGATGACGATATTCAGCAATCCAGAGTTCTTGCCGAGGCACACCCAGGCCCACAAAAATTAGGCGCGGTTGCAGCGTTTTTAAGGTTTGGCAAAGCTCAGCTTCTAGTTCTGGGGTGAGGTAGCCGTGGTGTGTACCTGCGATCGCCAACCGAGGAAATTTGCGTTGCCAGTTAGTAGCAGCCGTCTCGGCAACTCCGGGCGCACCCCCAAACAAAAACACAGGCCAAGGAGTTTCAGCATCGGCAGCTTCGGTTAGCAATGCTTCAGCCAGTTCAATACCAGGGCAGCGCTGCACAGTCTTGCCTTGAGATTTGAGGTAGAGTACCACCCCAGCACCGTCAGGAATCACTAACTCAGCTTGGCGAATAATCGTAGCCAGGGCTGGGTTGTTTTCTGCCTGCATCGTCATTTCGGCGTTGAGAGTGACGACGTGAGCGCCTCGTTGTTGCTGCAACTGTGAGCGAAGCCAGCCCGCATAATCGTTCAAGAGATGCACTGGAAGCCCTAAGACTGGAAATTGTTTGGGTACTGCCGATTGAACTTGCACTGACACCGCCTCACATATTACGGATGGTTAAGTAGCCCTCTCAGGCGAGAGATTCTAGCGCAATCTGTCTCAATGCGCCATCAGTATGTCGATTTTTGAGAGCACTCACAGCGGTATCTGAGCCTGCCGTTTTGAGCTAATTCTGTCTCTATTTAAGGTATACAGCAAGGGCGATCGCCATCCTGATCAATACCGAGAATTAATTCGGATTGTTTTTGATGACATATCAGGGATCAAGTGGCATAGAGGAAAATTAGTCAAGAATTAGAATTATCTACCCAAGAAAATCATTTTTAGAACATAATTCTACTTGCCATCAAATCCGTTACCAATTCAACCAAATCCCAAAGCTTCCCAACAATGGTTCAAACAGGAGTTTGACCCGGACAAGTATTTTTAGGTTCAACTTTTTACTCAGGATACAAACAGATAAAACTTTAAATAATTTATTAAAAAACTAGACAAAAGAAACCATTCTATGACACCAAAAATAAATTGATTAACTATAAAAACTTGTGTCCAGCAGTCAAAAACACATATGATATACAAGTTTTAAGAAATCCTGAAATTTTGCTTTTTATATAATTGAAAATTCAACCCGCAACGAAGATCTATTTACCTGAACGTCTTCTCAAAAAATAATGGCAGCACCCTGAATCCTAAAGTGCATCTTTAACTAACTCTAGAGACTGCTTCAATGTCCGCAAGCCTTTTCAGGAGAAGCAGCCTCTGGAGTAAGACAGATATGAAAGATGGCAAAATGATGACTTGAGATTAATGGCCTTAAAGAATTGGTAGAGCGATCGCCACTTAACGTCCGCGCAAAATCACTAGATTTAAGGATGGAAAAGTGCGGTTTTTACTACTGACAACGCTTTAAAGAGCCATCAGCATATAGTTCCATTGGCACAAGTTCAAGCTTACCGTTGACTTTCACTTGCGAGTAGACAATTTTGACTAAGGGAGACTGATTGTGGTTGTAGCGACGAGACATAATAGCCACCTATAAATATCAGAGAAAGAACGAAAAAGCTAGAGGTTAGGATTTGAAGCGAATGCTAATAAATTAATCAATTTACCGAGCGATCGCCGTCTATCTGATGATTCATTTCTCCTCACTCTTTCGTCATACTAAATGTTGTACAAGATCACTCGTGAAGTTACGGAATTGACTACGGTTTTTTCGATAAAGATTTCGCAAAATTACTGAGATTGTGAGTTGTGATACCTCGCGATCGCACCTTTAGCGATAAACAGAGCTTAAACCAGCGATAATAAATGCACCCCATTGACCGTAGCGAGCGTGGGGATCATTTGTGTTGAGGCACTTTCCGCTGCCAAGCTCATCCATAAGGTTGGATGGGGCAAGATTTCTGCTCTAGTTCAGTTGACTCTATCTATCTTTGGTTCAGTTCCTTCAATCCACCATGGCAACCACACCTCTCGATTTGCAGGCGCGACTTGATACTTACTACCACCAAATCAATGCCATTATTCTGACGCGCCAAAATCCGATCACGGGTTTGCTGCCAGCCAGCACCGCTGTGAATGCCCACGGCGACTATACCGATGCCTGGGTGCGAGACAACGTTTACAGTATCTTGGCGGTTTGGGGGTTGGCGCTTGCTTATCGCAAAGTCGATGAAGACCGAGGCCGCACTTACGAACTAGAGCATAGCGTGACCAAATTGATGCGCGGGCTGTTGTTTGCCATGATGCGGCAGACGCACAAGGTCGAGCAGTTTAAAGCTTCACAATCGCTGCTCGATGCGCTTCATGCTAAATACGACACTCATACAGGCGACACGGTTGTAGGCGATAGCGAGTGGGGTCACTTGCAACTGGATGCCACATCACTTTTCTTGCTGATGCTGGCGCAGATGACCGCGTCAGGGCTGTCGATCGTTTACACCATTGATGAAGTCAACTTTATTCAAAATCTGGTCTACTACATCGGTCGGGCTTATCGCACCCCTGACTACGGTATCTGGGAGCGGGGTAACAAAATTAATCATGGCAACCCAGAACTAAATGCCAGCTCGATTGGGATGGCGAAAGCAGCCTTAGAAGCGATCAATGGTCTCGACTTATTTGGGGTGCGAGGTAGCCAAGCCTCGGTGATTCACGTCTTACCCGATGAAATCGCCCGCGCCCGGATCACCCTAGAGTCGCTGTTGCCACGGGAATCTGGCTCGAAAGAAGTAGACGCTGCTCTGCTGAGCGTGATTAGCTTCCCAGCCTTTGCCGTCGAAGATCAGCAACTGATTGAAACAACCCGCAACAAGATCGTGCAAAAGTTGCAAGGTCAATATGGTTGCAAGCGCTTTTTACGGGATGGTCACCAAACGGTTTTAGAAGACACAACTCGCCTGCACTACGAACCCTGGGAGTTACAGCAATTTGAGCATATTGAGTGCGAATGGCCGTTGTTCTTCACCTATTTATGGCTTGACGGGCTGTTTCGCGGCGATCGCGATCGGGCGGCAGACTACCAAGCTCGATTGCAGACCCTACTGGTTGAGCAAGACGGTCTGAAACTGTTGCCAGAACTGTATTATGTCGCTGCCGAACACATCGAAGCTGAGCGGGCTCAACCCAACAGCCAACGCCGCGTCCCCAACGAAAACATCCCCCTCGTCTGGGCACAAAGTTTGTACCTGCTGGGCGGGATGCTCAGCGAAAATCTGATTGCGATCGGCGATATTGACCCGCTGGGAAGGCACCTCTGCGTGGGGCGGCATCGCGAACCTTTAGTGCAAATTGCCCTCCTAGCCGAAGATGAAGAACTTCAGGCCCAGTTAGCGTCTTATGGCATTGCTACCCAGACGCCTAAGCAGGTAGAACCCATCCAAGTCCGCTACACCAACGAGCTTTCAGCAGCCTATACCCAAATTGGGCGTAACGATAAGTTGGGCTTGACAGGCCGACCGATCCGACGACTCCGCAGCCTTACCACCTCCCGCATTTTCCGCATTCGTGGGGAAACGATTGTTTTTCTGCCTGCTTTCCTAGACCCACAGCAGTTTTACTTAACCCTCGACTATCACTTTTTAGTTGCTCAAATTAAGAGTGAATTAGCTTATGTGCAATCGCATTGGTGCCAGTTGGGCAGACCTACGATCACGCTGATGATCACACAATCAATGTTAGAGACAGGTCAAGCAGCCTTGCTCGATTTGATGCAAGAGTTGCAAAGTGGCTCTTGTAATGGGATTGCAGTTCGGCTAGGCCCCTTAAATCAACTGATGTTGACGACAGGCACCGAGCGGATTGATTTCTTACACGATTTTGAGTTTTCTCAGCAGTCAGTCCAAGATGCGGCTCCCGCTTGTGCTTACTTAGCCTTCAACCCCGATAAAAGCTGGCCCTTGGGGTATCGGCAAGAATTCATGTTGGAGTGCGAAACTAGCATTGATTTGTTGCTCCACAGTCTGCGAGAGTCAGAAAACCTCTATGAGCAAATTGAACTCTTGCAAACGCTGGTCAGACTTCGAGGCTTAGAGTTTAATACTGGCTTTGAAGGGCCAGGGCGATCGCTCACGGTTGCCCGATTGCTTGATGAAGTCTACGAGAAAGCTGGCAAGCTGCAATTGTGGGCAGTAGTGCGTCGGGCTGCTGGGTTGCTCAACAAAGTCGATATTAGTCTATCAGATGCCGTCACCGATATTTTGGTGCGCCAAAAGCGGATCACGGTAGGCAAATCTTATAGCGAGGCTTCTCTGATCACGCGTCCCATGTCTCACGCCGAGATTGTGGACAAAATTCGAGAGTTTTGTGGCGAAGACATTCGCGATCGCGTCCTCACCCAAGAAATTCTTATTTACCTGGGGCTGCTGATTAAAGCCGAACCCCAACTCTTTGACGGCTTACTCACGCTGCGGGTCAACTATCTAATCTTGCTAATCACCAGTGAACTGGCCCAAGAGTTGCAAGTCACCCAAGACGAAGCCTACGAGCACCTGATGCAGCTCAGCCCCTTTGAAATCAAACAGCAGTTGCGACAGGTGTTGGCAGGCTATGAAGTGATGAACCAAGTGCTGTTCCGGCAAGAATCCCTGCACGTTAAAGAACAACAAGCGATCGAGTGGGTGGTGCTACCAGAGCAAAACGACGCCGAACTATCAACCGGAAGCTGGCTGCGCAAACGACAACTTGATGGCGCGATCAACCGAGTGCCTGAAGACTTTTACCTCAAGGTATGGCGAGTCCTCAAGCACTGTAAAGGTCTGGTGATTGGCGATAAGCTAGAGCGCCGCAATCGCTTGGATAGCCATCTAATATTGGCTGAGATGACTCCTGGTGAACGCAACTTTGCCCTCCGGGTCGAACACCTGCTCAATAAAATTCAAGCGCCCGAATATCGCCAAGTTAACATCGAAACCTTGATGGAACTAGCTGCGATCGCCGAGCGTAACCCCAACTTACAAGTTGAAGAAGCGATCGTTTTGGATGTGTTGATCGGTCACGCGGTACGACTAGCTTGGTTAGACCAATTCCCAGACAAAGCGGAACAATACTCACCATACAAAGCCGCAGCTTGGCGATCGTTCTACGACAGTTCACCCTATGTGTGTGCCAATTATGTAGTCAAAGCACTCCAGTTCTTAACGCAGTTAGGTCAAGCTAGCCCTAGCCCTGTTTAAGGTGGGCACCTTGTAGAGACACATGAGCGGGTTTTGCCAATACAGCAGTTCTCGCCCCCCTACCCCCCCAAATTTGGGGGGAACAAGATTCAAAGTCCCCCAGAATTGGGGGATTGAGGGGGCTTCGAGAATTTACAGGCGTGG
>CBIHQL010000025.1:0-17123 GCA_966211855.1 uncultured bacterium | reverse complement strand
AATATGATGCTGTTGTAAAAGCTGTAAAGCCGCGGAGATATCGGTAAACGCAGACTGTGGCAAGGTAACAACAGGCCGAGTCATTACTTCTGCAAGCGATCGGCTACTCAACAGTTGCCGGTTTGCATTCAGTCGTACTATGTCTTGATTGGTAAGTATCCCGACCAACTGAGCTTTGTCTACTACCAATAAACAGCCAGCCCGACAATTTGCTTGTAAAAAGCCCTCATCTTCCGCAGTGTCTTCCTCTAACGCACAGGTGCCTTGTGCAGCATTCATCCAAGCGATCGCTTCAGTGACTGAAACGTCAAATGAAACAATTAGAGGATTATGAATAACCGCTTGCTCTAAAGCAATTCCTGGTATCAAATTTAAGGGCATAGAGGATAATGAAAATTAAAAGCAGTCATATCCCTCTTAGGGTGCCCTCCTAAACCAGAAAAAAGCTTCTGTTAGTAAAAAACTCCACGTCAATGATGTATGACATGCTTCATTTATTTTAAAAAACTAACACCTATATTTTCCTGCAATACATTTTTTTTTTTCCTTTAATTTTAAGTGGATTCCTAGATTAAAACGCCTGTACTACACTTACGTAAGCTAAGTTTATACACTGCTTGAAAACTACTATTGACTATTATGCTCTCGTTTATCAGTTTCAGATGAGTTTGAGGGATAAGAATATCTACTTAGGGCTAACGTTGCTCTCACAACTAATAACGCGCCCTTTGGTTACCCCAGGATAATTTGCGGGAAGCCAATTTTTCAGCAGGCTACACCAATTTTCTTCGGCTTGATCGCCCGCTGTACCTAGATCCTCACGTACGCGAATCTGAATTCGGTCATACTCTTGAGCAATATTCCTCTTCAAGAATTCCATAAAGAATAGGAATTCATGGTTCTTATTGTTTGACAGAAGATGCCTCTTAACAAAGTGAGCAGTTTATAGGAGCGAAGTCACTGCTCGTCCTCTAACTGCACCTCCTCTATTGCTTCTAACGCTTCTGCATTATCTCTAACACAGACTGCATACTCTTTTGCTTTAGTTGCAAAAGGAAGGGGAAACGGTAAGGCAACAGCATCGGCAAAGTAGAGCCATCGCTCCCTGAGAGAATGGACAAATTGAACAAGTTGTTCTGATGAGATGCCTGGATGATAAATAGGAGCTATCTCTAATGGTCTTACCTGCCCAGCCGGACTTTTTGCTGAATCTAAACGAGATTGTGATTTTTTTAGGACAAATTTGGCACTTCTGGGTAGTCGGTTAATGCTGAGGTAGGTTTGCCGCTTTGATTGGTCGCATACGTTCTGCCATTCAAACACTCCATTAGTGCGGCTTCCTTCGCTGTTTTTGGCAATGTACACTGGCACTTCCATTTCATCTGCCGTTCGCAATCGGACAATCCATAGGCGATCGCGCTCCTCTTGGTTCTGAACGTGTCGTTTCAATTCATTCGGCAAATTAGCTGCTGCTAGGTCTAACAACTCTCGATTGTGGAGCCAGTTCAGTTTGCTTCGAGTATTATGTGCCTCTGCCATAAAAAGCACATAAGGATTGTTCACGTCGGCAATAGGAGTGTTCAAACAATTCTGCAAACATTGAGCGACAAACTGTGTGAGTAAAGCTTTTTCTTCACGCGATTCATCGTTGGACTCGTCAAACCATGAATGAGGCTCCCATCGCTCAGTTGTTAAACGTTGTAGGATATCGGGATAAGATACCCATCCTTGACTTTCCCATGACTGCGGCGTTGTTGCTTGAACTTCTCCACTCACTGGATTGACACGCATCATGATGGCAGCAGTATGGGGTATACCTTGAACATTTGTGCGACGAGTTCGTCGTAAAATACTGAGACAGGTTAGCCAGGTGTGCAGCTCAACATAATCAACCTCTGGCTGGATTAACGAATTAGGTAAAACTCCCCACTGCCTCAATAAGTCAGCAACAGCACGTTTGACTCGTTCTCTGTTTGCTATCCTGGTTTGTTCAGCTTTGCGGCTTGTATCCTCCTCGTCAACGTTCTTTAGATTATGTAAGTGCTGATTGACGTAGCCAGCTTGAGCTAAACCCACACGCCACGCAAGTTTTGGATCGGCTTCTGGTATATCGGGTGGCTCTATTATTTCAACTAATGCTCCTTTCAGTCCCTCTACTCGCGGTACAGAATTTGCAATCAGTTGAATTCGTTCCTCTAAACATTGAATGCGTCGTTGTTGACGATTTCTCGCTGAAACTGAAAAACCTCCAACATCAAGTAGGTTTCCTAAAATGCCGACATCTTGTGTCAGAATTTGTACGGAACCATACTCACCTGCATAAATATTTGATTCCGAGGTTGGTGCTAAGGCGAGTAAACGACATAATTCTGCAATGAGTGCATCTCTGATTACCTCTGTTTCCCAAAGTATCAATACCGTGGGTTGCGATCGCAAAATATTAGATGCAGCAAAACTGGCAGTCTCTGGATTCAGCATCAATCTGCTGCTAGAGGACTGAACTGATCGACGACGATTTGCTGGTTGAACTCTGACTCCTTCGCCAACTCGCTCCACTGGAAGACAAGCTGCGATCGCCTGATCTAACCGTGCCAAATCTAATGGGCTAACACCTGGTAAACAAGGATGCTTCCGCAGACGATCGCCTATAGGAATTGCTGCCTGAACTATACGGCTCCTCAAGTTGAATTGCTGCCAGTTATATGCTGGATTTGACGCTAATTCTTGTGGCTCTGGAATTTCCCCTGCATCCCTCAATAACTCTGTTATGGTGTGAGGATGCCAGGAGGGTGATTCCTCTCCCCTTTTCATCCGTAAGGTTACAAATGAAAAGGGTTGTTCTGCGCCATCTAACCAGCGACGAGTATCGCCAATATAGACCGTTACTCCGCGATAGCGGAATTCTTCGTTCTCTCCTCGGATCAGGGGTAACGTAATCCATCGACGGAGAGAGAGGGCGTGGTAAATCAAAGGGTCTTTACGCCAGGGAACTGTCTGCAACTTTAAGTGGATAACAAATGAAACAGAAACTTTTCCCTTCCCGACCGGAATGTTTGTGGGAGGGAAAGACATGAGTTCCGCCCCAGCTTCAAAGCGATTTACTCGATAAAATTGCAATGGATACTGACGATTAAGTCCAAATTCAATCGTTACTCCTTGTAATTGCCGTGCTAGATAATCTGGAATTCCCTGCCAACGCATCTCCTCATCCGTTGGAGAATACACTTGAGGAGACCACTGCCAATCTTGATGCCTTAAATTTGAAATTGCAGCTTTTACTTCATCGGTTGTGCCAAATTCTTCTCGAAACCACCCTTGCACGAGAAAAGGTAACTCTTCAATATTGGCTCGATCGATTGCATAAATCCAGGGAACAGGTTCTCCCCTCCAACTCCTGCGGTTTGTGTAGATAATTTGTGGGAAAGTGGCGCTAATCAGTGTGTCGAGCGATCGCACTGGAATACTGCGATAGCCTGTTCCACTACGTTGATCAGTTAATGCTCTTGCAACTTGCCGCCATGCCGTCGGTACATTAATTGCGTATATTGAAGTTTGTGCTTCTTCGGTTAGTTCCCATGCGCCGGGAAGAATGTAGTTAATTCTCATATTGCAAACTGTCTGTTTTCTTGAGTGCTTTTAGAAAATCGCCGTAGAGCGATCGGGCCAAAGTAAGTCTCCAAGGCTCTAGATCACTATTTTCGAGATGCAGTTCAAGCGTTTTGATGATGGCAACTAGCAGGGATGTGTTTGCTTTATCCTTCAGACCTTCAGCAGAAAATGGCGCGAACTTTGCATCCAGAAAATACACTTCTGCTGGGACATTGCCACGAACTAATCGTCCAATGATCTGCCAAATTTTGACTAGTTGATTCCAGCACAACATATCCCGTTCCTCCTCAGTTAAGGTATGGAAGGAATAGGCTCTGTTGCTCAGTTCCCGTAATTTATTGGTTGCGTGACGGTAAAGCAACTCGCCAGCTTTAGTCACAGTAACTGGTTCACTCTCACCCTCCAGCAATTTAGGATCAGCTTCATGCTTCAGCACCCAGGCATTTAGTTGCTGAACAACAGTTTGCCAATCATCTGGAACGGGCATCGGGCGATTGAGAAATAGGGCAGCCCCAAAAGCGGCTTTCTCATATTGGTTGAGAATGTTATACCCACGCTCTAATGCAAGTAGGGGAGCAAACACACCTTGTACTGAAGTCTCCTTAATCCCCTGAACCTTGCTACGACGAATACCTTGAAGATGAGGGGGTGACTGGTCACGTCGCAAGGGTTCTAAAGGTTTGTCCGGACAAAGTGGACGCATAGTAGAACAAGATTCCTCTGCTTCTTCATAACCCCCTGTTACCATCAAAAAACGTTCTCGATCGCTCCATTGTTCTGGATTCGCTCCTGCTCGTTGGCGAATTGATTGGAATACATCATCTAGTTTCAATCCACCTGGTTCTGGAGAACAGAGTGTTTGAATTAAATCCCGGACATTCTGTTTACGAATTGTGTAGTGATTGCCAGATATAGAGATGGGTATTCCTTCAAACCCTAAAAGAGGGCTAAAGACAAAACGACTCTCGCTAATTCCTGACCCACTTATGCTGGAATATTTAGTATTAGCAGATAGCAACACTGTCGGTTTAATATCAATGTGATAGCTCGGTGGCGTATAGTACAAAGAGTCCTGCTTTTTAAGTAAGCCAGGTGCATAGCTTGTCCCTGAAATTAGAATCGTGTGGGGTCCTTCTCTGCCGTCGATTGCAAACAGTTCAGAAAAGCGAAGCAGTAAGGCTCTCCCAACTCCAACATAGCGGAAGTAGTCGAGCTTACCTCCCCGCAAATCTCGATGATCATTCCTGTAGCAAAAGCCTAAAATATTTCCCACAGGAGACTCCGGTACAACAGGCAAGTAATCAAACGGAGGTCGCCTGAGTAATTTTTGATTGAGATCTTGAAGATCTAGTACAGAACGAATTGACAGCATGTTGTCAACTAGATAAGTCAGTTGGCTATCTAGGACTGCGACTAAAATGGCAAAGTAGAGATTACGCGCTAACTCCTCTAAATCAATCTTCTGGCGAAAATCTTCAATGTGGTTCTTCAACCAGTTGTAGCACCATGCTGTGACTTTCGTGAATGATTCTTTGTCATCTCCTGGCTTGAGTAATTGAAAGGCTAAGGCAGATAGCTCATAGTCAAGGTTGGTTGGATCGTTCAAGAAACCGTCTAATTTGCCCTGATTAAGTAGGCTTAGACGTAATCTTTGGAGTTTCTTTTGTTTAGTGGATGGAGATGCCGTACTTTGACGCAGTGCGTCAATCCGTTGCTGGCGGGTTTGTTTACGGCGCTGTTTAAGTTGGCTTTCCTCTGGTTCCGTTACTTCTCGAATAATTCTGGCAAACAAAGAGCGACCTGTGAAAGGAGCAGAACCCAACCACTCAACCAAATCTGCTTTATTGAGCAGTTGATGATAGATTCGGTTCGTTGTATTTTGAACCAGGTATTGGGCACTTAACCAGGCGACCAAACGATCGGCTGCCATTTCACTACGAGCAGACTGATAAATACTGCCAGTACAATTTCCAACTTTATTCAGATAAGCTTCACGAGTTGCATCCACTAATACTTCACTGGGAGCAAACGCTTCATCAAATTGAAGCTGGACGCGATCGGCTTCATCCACGAACAGGAAATGGCACTCCCGGTAAATTGCCTCAGCGAAAGTCATATTCTCTTGAGCAACTTGCTTTGGAACGCGAGTATGAATGAAACTTGCAGGCGTTAATACCCAGATTCTTGCGACAGCGAGGTCTTTTTCTAGCTGATGTCGTGGACACCGATAGTACAACGGACAGGTTCGATATTTCTGCTCTTTCCAGCCATCATCATCGTCGTCATCCTGTGGGTCTTCATCAATCTGCCGTATCTGAGGTTGATAAAGCCGATGGCAAGGTTCCTGACCATATTCCCACTTTTCATCAGATTGAACGGTCGCCAGCAAGGGACAGACCGGACTAAACCAGCGTAATGCAGGATGAATTCCGCCCTCAGCAATATCCTTACCTTTTTCAAGAAATACCGCTTCGTGAATCTTCTTGAGGTGATCGGCGCGATCGCTACTTCCTAACACTGGAGCAGCTTCAATTTTTAAACCATGACAGAACAAAGAGGCAAGGCGGACAGCCGTCACCACATCATGAACGATCAAGGCGCAACGATAGCCCTGTTTTGCTAAATGGTAGGTCAGAATTTCCAGAAGTGTAGATTTGCCAACATTCAATAACCCAACAATGTGAACAAGTTGTTCTAATCTCAATATATGACCTGGTGAAAAATCATTGCTCTTCACGTTGTAGAGCTGTAGCTCAATCTTATGCAATCGCTCATGCCAGTTCCCTTTCGGATATTTAGCATCCATCTTCTGAGCAGCCTCTAGCAAGGCCTCAAAGGTGATTGTTACAGCTGGGTTGTGAGCTTCTTCTCGAAAGTGAACAAGCAAGGGTTTTTGAGCAGGGTTGGCGATCGCTGCAACGGTTGATGAAATATCGATTGGAATCTCTACTGGATTGTTGCCTTCCCTAGAAACCTTGCAGAACCACCGACCCGCCTTGGCAAACTGAACCTTTCGATGCTTATGCTTGGGTGGATGCTCAAGGGTACGCCGATAGGTTTGCGATCTGGCTTGGGCTGTGCTGCTGCCAATGAGGCGAGGAACAGATTCCACCGAAGCAAGGCTATAAACTCTCAATACTTGAGGAAGATCAATGTATTCTTTGACGGCTCGTTCCCACTGTTTCCCCCTGACACGAACTAGATAGAATCGAGCATTCTGGATTAATTGCCAGTTGGTATCGTCCTTCAACTGCAGAATAGGATATCGATATCCTGACAATATTGCAGATACTGCAGCAGCCGATTCTCCAAGTGCGACCTGCTCAAGCAGAGTGAATCCTAGTTCTACTTGCACAATTAGATGAGCCGATCGGCTAAGTTCTCGTTTTCTAGCCTTTGGGTTTGAAATTGATCCAACCCACTCTTCCAGCACCTTTGAATTTTGTAGCTCTTTGGTAATTTCATAACACCAACTGCTGAGGTTACGCATAAGTTTTACCTCCCACGATCGCTTCAGCCCTCTCAAGGACTTCACTTATAAGGTGCAAGCGCATGCCACTCAACTCAGCTTCATACTCATCACGTACCACTTCGAGCCGCAAATGCTCTTTTCGCGCATCTGGAAACACAATGAAGGTTTCATCAGCATCTCGGCAGAAATGTACTTGCTTGAGACGATCGAGTCGCAAGTATGCCCAATCCTTCACATCAATCATCCAGCGAACATTTCCAGGTAGCTCCACCAGGAGGTCATATTCATCAATTTGTGGATATAGCGTGGCTCGTATACCCAATCGCGTCAGGGCTTCGTGCAGCGATACTTCCCACAAGCCAGGTAAAGTAACATACTTATGCATTCCAGGTGTGACAACCATCCACTCATGAGCTTCTGATTTAGGAATAGGGGGAAGTGGCGGTAGGGATGGATTTATCCTTGTACACAGTGTTTGGCAAAAGACATTGCGACAGCTGTAACTCCCATCAGAACGCTGTCTTTGCGGATAGCGGCAGCGGGGACAACGGTAGTAAACGTCGTATTCCGCGAACTTCTTTAGCTCCATGTAAGCTTGTCTCAAATAATTTCGCAGTGGATGAAAGAGCGGTGCCGTTAACATTCGTCGGAATTCTTCATACGGTAGGGTTGGCTTCAGGACGATCGCTTGTCTGAACGATCGATAAGCCTCCTCTAGCTGCAATGTCCGGCAGTGCTTCAATACATCCTGCATAACGGATTCTTGAACCTGTTCCGTCACCCCTTTATCTTCAACCTGCCAACCCTCAGTAAAATCAGAAATTAGTCCATCCTCTATGAGTGTCACATCAGGTGGCAGATATTTAATTTCTTCAGCACCAGGCAACCAGTCCAACAGAGATATTTCCTCAGCATTCTTGAATAGCTCAGGGAGATTCTCTGGTGCATTTTCTCCTTTTAACAGAGCCGTGAGATACATGCGAGACATACCCATACGAAGTGCTTCTGGAATTTGTGATCGTAACTCTGGCGATCGCTTCTCCCACTCTGCTAATCCTGTTGCCAGATACCGCAAGGTTTCTGTTACAGGTAGCTGGACTTCAATCCCCTGCGGCTCAGGAATCAGTAAACGCAGGCTACGATGAGCATGAGCATCCCACTCTACATCAATGCCTCGCATTGTCTGCAACCACCTTTGAACTGTTGCTTTCTGACGTGGATTCATATCCAGTAGCTGACACAGTTCTTCAAGCGTGGGTCCTTGCTCGTGGTCTTTAAACCATTCGTGAAGCACCTTCAAAATCTTTTGCCGATGTTTTGTAACACCCACCATTCACCTCCTTTCTGGAGAAGTTGCCCCAGTGTTGCATCAGCATCATTGACTGTCAATAGAAGGTTTCTATTTTCAAAACTGTTTCCAAAAAGTTTTTAAAGGTTTCCAATATTTAAAACAAAAAAGGCTTGAAACCTAGATTTTTGACAGGAATAAAATAGATTTGCTTGTTGTCAGTCTCAAATTAGGTATGATTCGTGGCAGCATTTGGCAGCTATTCCACCTCCAATACTAGGACAAGCCAACTTATGGAAATAAATGCTCCAGATGGCAACTTTGGTAAGCCAGGCACAGAAACACATGGAAAGCTCAGCGTAACTAGAAATGAGGGAACCACTCCAGATCGTCTTCTAGCTGACATTCGGTTTCTCATAGAAAATGGGCGAAATCGAGCGGCTCAAGTAGCCAATACTGAACTCGTTTTACTCTATTGGCAAATCGGCAAACGGATTCGTAGTGAAATTCTCGGTGAAGGGCGGGCATATTACGGTGAGCGAATTGTTGATACGCTAAGTGATGTACTCATAATTGAGTACGGCAAGGGATTCAATCGACGCAACCTTTTCAGAATGATCCGGTTTGCTGAAGTTTCTCCCGATGAGCAAATAGTGTCAACACTGTCGGCACAATTGTCATGGTCGCACTTCATAGAAATTATTCCTTTCAACGTGCCGCTACAGCGTAACTTCTATGCCAAGATGTGCCGTGTTGAACGGTGGAGTGTGCGAATCTTGCGAGCTAAAATTCGTGGGATGCTTTACGAACGCACGGCGATTTCTCGCAAGCCAGAAGAACTGGCTCGACAAGAGTTAGAAGCACTCCGATCTGAAGATCAAATGACTCCAGATCTAGTCTTCCGAGCCCCTTACCTGCTTAACTTCCTGGGACTTGCTGATACTTATAGTGAAAGAGATCTAGAAACTGCTATTTTGCGTGAGATAGAGCAGTTTTTATTAGAGCTGGGAACTGACTTTACCTTTGTCACCCAGCAGAAACGTTTGACCATTGGCAAGGAAGATTTTTACCTGGATCTGCTTTTCTTCCACCGCAGCTTGCGTCGATTAGTGGCGATCGAACTTAAACTCGGTCGATTCAGCGGAGCTTACAAGGGGCAGATGGAGCTTTATCTGCGGTGGCTAGACCAATACGAGCGCAAAACCCGGGAGGAGTCGCCGATCGGACTCATCCTATGCAGAGAGAAAGACCAGGAGCAGATTGAGTTGTTGCAGATGGATCAAGGAAAGATTCGTATTGCTGAGTACTTAATGGAATTACCGCCTCAACCTATCCTAGAAGCCAAATTGCATCAAGCAGTTCAAACTGCCCGTGAACGGATATCTATACAAACAGAAGACTCAATACATATAGACAGCGCACCCAAGCTGTGAAGAATTTTGCCCTGTTCCGCAGAACCATCTTTTAACTGCGTTCTGAACCTGAAGCAACTCATGTTATGGCAACTCCTTGCCGCTTTGGAATTAAGACATCATACTGCCATTCCAGCAAGTGATTACTGAAAGGCACATGGGATAAAAGCCTTTAAGTGACCTAGTTGCCAACCTATTAATGTCCTGAGCAATCGCTCAAATGCTGATTTTGTGACTTTACTTGGATTTTGGACAACAGCATACCCAAATTTGGACAACTGTGGGGCTGAAACCCTAATTCTTCCGTTAGCCCTCAAGACCAGTTTTTTGTCACTTTGTCCCCAAATTTTGGACAAACATCAGTTTCCGAACCCAACGACTGTCCATACCAATTTAATTTTTATTTGCTGCAGATAGGGAGGAGTACTAGAGGATAAAACAGGATGGTTGGGGTTTGCAAAATCAAGATCGAGGAGAGTGAGGACGAGTTGCGAAAGCTTCTGCGGCAACAGAAAACTGCGAGTGGCAAAGAACAAGTGCAGCTGTTGTACTTGCTCAAAAGTGAGCAGGTTGAAAGCGTGACTGAGGCAGCAAGGGTGATGGGACGCAATCGAGTCACCCTAGAACGGTGGTTGGGTAAATATCGACTAAGGAGGATGCAACCAGTTACTAGCCCCTCATCCTGGACGCGGGCGCAAGCGGCACATTCCACAGGCAACTGACCAGAAGCTACAGCAACAACTACAGCAGAGCAAGGGATTTGACAGCTACGGGGAGATTCAGCATTGGCTCAAACGAGAGTGTGGAGTCGAAGTCAGCTATCCGGTGGTGCATCTGCACGTGCGCTATCGCCTCAAAGCCAAGTTGAAAGTTCCACGCCCTGTGAGTGTAGAGCAGCAAGCCCAAGAGGCAGCTGCTTTTCAAAAACTCTCGCGGTTCGACTGGCCCTGATGTTGTTCGCTCATCCGGCTAGCAACGTACGTTATTGGTGCCAAGATGAAACCCGATTAGGGTTAAAAACGATTCAACGACGCAAAATCACAGCCCAAGGAGTAAAGCCGATTGGGCAGGTGCAGTGGCATCGCGAAGCGATATATTTCTATGGCATGGTTGAACCGAAGACAGGAGAGAGCTTCTTCTATGAGTTCTCGCATCTCGATAGCGCGTGCTTTGAGATGTTCTTGAACTTAGTATCCCAGCAATTTTCAGACTCTCTCAACATCATTCAACTAGATAATGCTTCGGCTCATAGCGTCAAGGATCTCCAGATTCCAGACAACATCTTGTTGGTATTTCAAGCTCCCTATTCACCAGAGCTCAATCCGATTGAGCGGCTATGGCAGCACTTGAAGTCGAAGTTGGCGTGGAATCTTTACGAAACGCTTGACCATTTGCGGCAACTGTTGGTGGAGGGATTGCAGCAGTTACATCCCCAGATGACTGCCTCACTAACAGGTTAGGAGTACATCCTCAATGCTCTATCTGTACCGGGTATTTCTTGAATTGGTATCAGAGGGTTAAAAATTACAACTGCTGGTTTCTAGCAGGATTATCTTAGAAAATTTCTATATAACTCGATCACAGCTAATGGCTACGTTATGATGACTGTCGAAAAATCTAATAGACCTCATCGTGCGTTCCAATATCAAGTAGCACAATAACTTCCCCATCAGATTCGATATTTTGCTCAATTGAGAACACGATGCGACAGTCATAACCGCAAGAACATGATTAGAGATCGTTGAGATTCCCACTTAATTTATGAGTAACCCAGGCTTGGAGTAAACACGTCTGCTTCCATCTGCTGAAGTGTGTCTTCAATATGCCTCTGAAGATCCGCGTTACGTTTCACAAATTTGCGGAATGCTCGCTTAAACTTCGGTGTTAGAATTAAAGGTCTCATGCTTCTGCACATCTGAAGATTGGCGCAGTTCTGCAATGACACTCTCGGCTGATTGAGGTCAAAAATTACCCGCCCGGAAATCAGCTAGACTCTGCTGAGCATCTGTAGCAATTTCTGCACGACGGCTTTGATGGTAGCGATTTTGTAAAATTTTAATCAGCATTTCCTGTTGCTCATGGGGCAATTGCAAAGCAGTTTCTAACACTTGCTCAAGGGTATTCATAACCGAAGCTATTTGTGGAACTGAGTAGATTCTAGCGATTCCAGCAAGATTATCTTAAAGACTTTTGATATAGTGCGATCGCACTGATCCTCAGGATTGACATAGATTTCGCTAGGATTGAGATTCTGTCTGCACGACGCTCATTTTTTCGCTGGCGATCGCCACTGGGCTGACATGCTGAATCTGGTGTATGGATGTTGGTTAGAACCTTCTCTCATCGTCCTTAATTATCCAATCAGCCATCATGATTCCAACCACCTTTACCGCTTTTTGGGTCACCCAAAACACCGATCGTCAAGTCACAACCAGCATTGAGGAAATTGCGATCGCCGATCTCCCTCCTGGCGAAGTCCTCGTTCAAGTTCACTATTCCTCGCTGAACTACAAAGATGCGCTCTCAGCTCAAGGGCATCCGGGTGTGACCAAAAAGTTTCCCCATATTCCGGGTATTGATGCTGCCGGAATGGTGGTGAGTAGTGCGGTCCCTCAATTTCAATCCAGTGATCTAGTGATTGTCACCAGCTTTGATTTGGGAATGAATACTTGGGGTGGGTTTGCCGAGTATGTGCGGGTTCCTGCCGCTTGGGTCGTGCCCTTACCTGCGGGACTGACATTACGCGAAAGCATGATCTTAGGAACGGCAGGCTTAACAGCAGGTTTATGTATCCAAGCCCTTCAGCAACAGGGGGTCATGCCTGAAAAGGGAGAGATTCTCGTAACCGGAGCTACAGGCGGAGTGGGCAGTTTAGCGATCGCCATTCTTGCCAAACTCGGCTATCCCGTGGTCGCCGTGACTGGAAAAACAGATCAACACGGATATCTTAAAGATCTCGGAGCCGCAGAGATTCTGGATCGACATGAAGTGAATGATCTTAACCAGAAATCCTTGTTAAAAGAACGCTGGGCAGGTGTGGTTGATACCGTTGGCGGCAATATTTTAGCCACAGCACTGAAGTCTGCAAAATATGGTGGATGTGTGACAGCTTGCGGTTTGGTCGGTGGTGCAGAGGTAGCCACTACGGTGTATCCGTTTATTTTGCGAAGCGTGAAACTAATCGGTATTGATTCAGCTCAATGTCCGATGTCTCTGCGATCGCAAGTATGGCAGCAGTTAGCGTCAGAGTGGAAACCGAATAATCTGGAGGCGATCGCGACCGAAATCAACTTAACTCAACTCCCAGAAAAAGTCTCTGCCATGCTCAGTGGCAAAAACATCGGTCGGGTCTTAGTGAAACCGAAGTAGAGTTTCGGGCTAGGATCTACACCATGAACTTTTCTCTTGGTTGTGCCGTTTGGGCTTATAAAGATTGGGTCGGCGATCTGTTTCCCCCGAAAAGCCGTCCGGGTGATTTTCTGCAACTCTACAGTCGGCGGTTTACCACTGTTGAAGGAAACACCACATTTTATTCAGTACCCGATGCTGAGACGGTTACTCGGTGGGCAACTGAGACTCCTGAAGGTTTCAAGTTTTGCCTGAAATTGCCGAAATACATCACTCATCAAGGCTTATTAGCACCTCAAATTCCCGCAGCGTTGGGGTTTCTCGAACACATGCAGGGGTTGGGCGATCGCTTGGGGCCGATGTTTGTGCAACTGCCACCCAGTTATAGCCCCGCCTGGTGGGATGATTTGGCAACGTTTCTAGCGGCATGGCCTTGTGAACAAGCTCCCCTCGCTTTAGAAGTGCGCCACATAGACTGGTTCCGATCAAGTCATGCTCAAAAACTAAATACCTTGCTTGAAGACTTAGGAGTTGGTCGAGTTTTGTTAGATACCCGCCCAATCTACAACGGCCCCGACGACCCGCAACTGCACTCCGAACGCCGTAAACCGAAAGTTCCCCTGCAACCGACTGTCACGGCTCCATTTACGTTAGTGCGGTTCATCAGCCATCCCGATCGCGACCTCAATCAAGACTATTGGGCAGAGTGGGTCACCTATGTTGATCAGTGGCTTCGGCAAGGCACCCGCATCTATTTCTTTATGCACTGCCCCCAAGAAGCGCGATCGCCCGGTCATGCTCGCTACTTTCAGCATCTCCTAGAAAAACAGGGAGTCCCTGTCCCCGCCCTACCTTGGGATCTATTGGATCAACCTCCGGCACAATTAAGTTTGTTCTAAGCAGGAGGGGAGATGGTACAAGGCAAAGTTTATCTGGTGGGGTCAGGGCCGGGAACGCTTGATTACTTAACGGTGCGGGGCTATCAACTGCTGACACGAGCCGAGGTGCTGGTTTACGATGCCTTAGCGGAGGGAGACTTGTTGCAGTTTGTCCCAGAAAGTTGTGTGCAAGTGAATGTAGGGAAACGGGGCGGACAACCGAGCACACCCCAAGCCGAGATCGATCGCCTGCTGGTGGAGCACTGTCAACAAGGCAAGCAAGTCGTCCGGCTCAAAAGCGGAGATCCATTTATCTTTGGACGCTGTACTTCCGAGATGCAAGCTTTGATTGCCGCTGATTGTCCCTTTGAAGTCGTACCGGGGATCTCCTCTGCGATCGCCGCCCCCCTATTCGCCAATATCCCGCTCACCGATCCGGTTTTGAGTCGTTGCTTTACGGTTGCCACCGCTCATGATCCTGACGCACTCGATTGGCAAACCCTAGCAGAAGTTGAAACCTTAGTGCTGTTGATGGGTGGTCGGCATCTAGGCGAGATTGTCTCACGACTACAACGACACGGGCGATCGCCGCAAACGCCAATTGCGATTATTCGGTGGGCAGGACGACCCCAACAACAAGTGTGGAGTGGCACATTAGCCGATATTGTAGAAAAAACGCAGGGTGAAACGCTCTCACCCACTGTGATCACGATTGGAGAAGTGATCAACCTCCGACCTTATCTTCAGTCACCTATCGAAGCATTAGAGTCAGCCACCGTGACCCACACTCTACCTTCTAACCTCCAGTCCACCGCCCCCCTGGCTGGTAAAACCGTTTTAGTCACCCGCTCTGCCGGACAATCCAGCGAGTTTAGCGATCGCCTTCAAGCAGTCGGAGCAACCGTTGTTGAAATGCCTGCGTTAGAAATTGGCCCCCCTTCTAGCTGGGCAGAGTTAGATAACGCGATCGCCACGTTGGATCAATTTGACTGGCTCGTCCTCACCTCCACCAACGGCGTTGACTACTTCTTTGAACGGCTAGCAGCTCAAGGAAAAGACGCGCGATCGCTGGCTGGTGTCAAAATTGCCGTCGTGGGTCAAAAAACAGCCGCAAGTCTAGCGCAACGAGGTATCCAAGCAGATTTCACACCCCCCGATTTTGTGGCGGATTCTCTCGCAACTCATTTTCCTCAGCCGGATCTCGCAGGTATCAAACTTCTCTTCCCCAGAGTTGAGAGTGTGGGTCGCGAAGTATTAGTGAAAGAATTCACGGCTCAAGGTGCGCAAGTGGTTGAGGTGGCGGCCTATCAATCGGGTTGTCCACAGGCGATCGCTCCTGCCGCCCTCACTGCTTTGCAAGATGGCAATGTGGATGTGATTACCTTTGCCAGCTCCAAAACCGTCAAGCACTTCTGTCAGTTGGTGACAGATGCTCTTGGTTCTGCATTTCTCACAGAAAAACTCCAGCATGTTTGCCTTGCCTCAATTGGCCCTCAAACTTCCAAAACTTGCCAAGAGTTGCTAGGTCGAGTCGATGTTGAGGCACAGGAATACACGCTGGAGGGGCTAACACAGGCGATCGTCGAGTGGGCTAAAACCTAACCCCAGCTTCTTCCCTAGAAGGAAAGAGAAGCCCCAAATTCAAAGCCCCTCGCCGCGCCGGAGAGGTGTTTGAGGAGAGGTCAAAACATCGAGCTATTGAAGGCGGCAGAACTTACGCTCGCGATCGGAATCAGGTTCTTGCCAGGAATAGGCGAAGTGACTCACTGCATTAATTTGAGGAGCCGCTTGACGAATGGCTTGCATTTGTAACTCCAGGGGTGGGCGATTACTCACCGATTGTCCCCAAGCACCTGCGATCGCGGGTTCGATGCGAGTACCAGGAGGAGCCATACTCACCACACGTTGTACCAAAGACACGACACAACTCGGATCACCACACACCCCATAGGACATTGGGTGCCACTCGATTGAGCTAGGGAAGCGATCCCAAGGTTGTAAGCGTGAATCAAAGCCCTGCCCAATCAATTGATTACCATCTGGGAAAAAGACAGCACCCGCCGGAATGCCTTGTTGCTGCACTGGCAAAATCGCCATATTGAGGAAGTCAACAATTCCTTGCAACGCATGAGCCACGCTTAATAACCACAGCTCTTGCTGCAACAACGGTTGACGTTGATTGGCGCTGAGAGTTTTGGTTTGTGGCTGAGACACGCGACCCTGCCACATCGGTTCTGGCTCTTGCGGGTAGAGTTTATCAGCCGCTGCAATATCGCCTGCTGTGATATAACCGCGACTCAAAAACCGACGAATTAGCTCTAAGCCTTTCCGATTCATCGCTCGTTGATAGAGAGACTGCTGAGCTGCATCTCCATAAATCCACAAGTCCTGGACTTTACTGACCACCGAAGCTGAACCTGTGCCTCTGGGGTAGCGAATGTAGTCGAACAGCACTCCATCTGGGCGACGTTTCAGCACTGCTTGCACCAATTGGTAATAGTCTCGCTTGGCTTCTACGCTGTACGGGTCAACGAAGGTTTCATCGGCGTTCAGGCCACCCACCACATTGTTCGCATCTATTTCATTGCGAGCCGACCAGGTGGTTTGACCTTTGCCATTTCGAGCCAGGGCAGTTGGGCGATCAGGTCTTTGTGAGTAAGAGTAGCCAAAGTTCATCGTGAACAACCAGGCATACACTTTTAAGCCCCGCTCACGTCCCTTAGCGATCGCTTTCGCTAACAAATCTTCAGTTTCAGTACCCGGTGTCCGCAAAACCGAAGGCCAAGCGGTGTTGTTATCAGCGGTGGGCAACAAAACTTGACCGTTATAAAACACCTCGACATAAACCCGGTTATAACCGCGATCAACAATGCGATCGAGAACACCTTCTAAAACACCAGGTTGCAGGTCACAAGGGTAAAGTCGCAACCAAATCGCTTGAGTTTGGGGCCAAGTCTTATTGCGACATTGCTGCATTTGCTGGGCGTGCTCGACCAAAATTGCTTGATAGCGCTGTTGAGCTTTAGCGTCTCCTTGTAACGCTGCTTGCCGAGCCGTTTCTTTTTGCGCGATCGCTTCAGCCGATAACTGACAGTAAGTATTGGTTTGCGCCAAGG
>CBIHQL010000024.1:0-17173 GCA_966211855.1 uncultured bacterium | reverse complement strand
AAAGCGATCTTGATTCGGGTCTGAGCGGGGGTTCAAAGCCGGGGGTGCAGATTCTGCTTGAGCGATCGCGCTAGTTTTTCTCTCGCTCAGCTCTACACTGGGCACAATGACAGCCGCTGAAGTTGGATCTGCCTTCAGAATCATTGCCAACCCTAGCAGGGGAGCCGATAGCGCGATCGCCCAACCAAAACCGCTAAACCAGAGACAGCGTTGCTGCTGTACCATTATCCTCACACTCCACCCCACCTTTAACGTTGATGTGCTGAGCCTGACGCTAAATAACTGCCTGATGTTTTAGGGTGAGCGTTTGACAGCTCTAGCGTCTGTTGGCGAGACATGATCTGTATCGCGAAGGAATTGTACATCACGTATCATCCGTCACGTAACTCTCAGGAAAGGATTTACAATTGGGAAACCTTCAACCCAAACTGTTAATCCTGCCTGCTGTAGCAACCTTCGGCGTGATTTCTCAGTCAATAGCACCATTTGCGGTTGCTTGATCCATCCACAGAGGTTCCATTATGCCTCCGGTCAGTTTATACAAAACTTTACTCGCGGCGGGGTTAACTTGTGTACTCAGCGGGTTCTTAGACAGTTCACTATACCGAGTACAGGCGTTTGAGTTTAAGTCGCCTAAACGTGGCTTACCGGGTCGGCGGATTGGAGCCGGAACGCGAGCCTTTCAGCCACCGGACGGGGCAGCAGGAAGTATCCGAGCAATCCCCTCTCCTGAAGTTGCACCTTCACGAGGGTTACCAGGGCGGCGGACGGGGGCTGGCTCTCGTAGCCCTGGTGCTGGGCCTTGCCTACCTGATCCGAACACCAATCTAGTAGCGCTCTTGCCCGACACCAATTTAGGGCTTACCACCGCTGCATACCCTCGATTTTTCTGGTCAATTCCGCAAAACAATGCCTCAGGAGTTGAGTTTTCTCTCTATGCAGTAGATGCTCGAAAGCAGAATCGGCAACTGCTTTATCAAAGTAGTTTCAATGTTAGTGGCGAACCCGCGATCGCTAGCCTAGAGTTACCACAAACTGCAAATTTGCCACCGTTAGCGGTCAATCAAGATTATCGCTGGACACTGGCTTTAGTGTGTAATTCTAACGATCGCACTCAAGATATCACGGTGGAAGGTTGGGTACAACGAACTGCACCGAGTAACGCGCTGAGCCAACAACTGCAAAAAGCCGCCCCTCGCGATCGCCCAGCTATTTATGCCCTAAATGGTTTCTGGTTTGATACCTTAGCAACCTTGGCAGAACAACGCTGTCTCCGGCCCCAAGACCCCACCCTGATCAAGAATTGGGAACAATTGCTGAAGTCGGTGAAACTGGAGGCGATCGCCAAACAACCGCTGAGTTCGACTTGCACATCAGCCAACCCATAACCAATCCACAGCAAAAAGGGCGAACATAAAATCCGCCCTATCTACACCTATTTGAAATTACTAACCTTTGACACAGACGACTTGCTTGAGGGTAGCAACAACTTCCACCAAATCAGCTTGATTCGCCATCACCTGATCAATGGGTTTGTAAGCAGCCGGAATTTCGTCCAGTACTCCCTCATCCTTGCGACATTCCACACCTTGCGTTTGTGCAATCAAATCGTCTAGCGAGAAGTTTAGCTTGGCTTTGTTGCGAGACATCGCCCGTCCAGCTCCGTGACTGCAAGAGCAGTAGCTTTCGGCATTGCCTTTACCTTTGACAATGAAGGATTTTGCCCCCATTGAGCCAGGGATAATGCCATAGTCTTCGGTACGCGCCCGCACAGCTCCTTTGCGAGTGACATACACCTCTTCGCCAAAATGGATCTCCTTTTCGGCATAGTTGTGATGGCAATTGACCGACAGCAAAGGCTTGGTCGGCTTGCCCCCAGCAACATGTTTTTCAACTACTCGCTTAAACCGGGCCATCATCACTTCCCGGTTGACCTGGGCATAGCTTTGCGCCCACTGTAAATCGCGCCAGTAAGCTGCAAACTCAGGGGTGCCTGCGACAAAGTAAGCCAAATCAGGATCGGGGATGCGGGTTTCGGTCAGTTTCACCAATTCTTTGGCAGTGCCGATGTGGTTTTGCGCCAGCATGTTGCCGATGTTGCGCGAACCAGAGTGGAGCATCAACCAGACATTGTTTTCAGCATCAAGGCATACTTCTAAAAAGTGGTTTCCACCACCCAGAGACCCCATCTGCTTCATTGCTTTGCCTTCTAGACGCTGCACACCAGGGTGTAACTCTTTGAAATCGCGCCATCCTTGCCAATTGAGTACTGCTTTTTCAACGTCTTTGTTTTCGTTGAAACCCACGGGAATAGCAGCTTCGATGTCGAGGCGAATTTGCTTGAGCTTGCCCTCTAACTGGTCAGCCGTGAACGGAGTTTTGATCGCACACATACCGCAGCCGATATCCACCCCGATTGCCGCAGGGACGATCGCGTCTTTGGTTGCTACCACAGAACCGACCAATGCCCCCTTACCCAAGTGAACATCGGGCATTAAGGCAACATGCTTAAACACGAAAGGCAAGGAAGCAACATTCTTTGCCATCTTGGTTTCGTCAGCCCCCAGCGCATGGTTTGCCCAGGAAAGAACGGGAGCTTGAGTTTTTACTTCTAATTGTTCGTAAGGCATAAACGTCTGCCTCCTGCCTAAAGTCTTGCCGCGATCGCCAGCTGAATATGTATGCAGCCAGAATTACGCTTGTATTATTAATACTACAAAATAATACAAGGCTGTCAAGTTTAATTTTTCATCATGAGCTTGAGCAGCAACCAGCTTTAGCGGCGGCGAACTTTGCTGACCATCTTGCGTGACAACCTTAGGTTCAAATCTTGCCCCTCTGCCCAATCTTGGAAAATGCGGTAAAACGCTTGCCGATCTTCGACTTGTAATACGGCGGTCTGGTCAGCGGTTTCAATCACATACGGGTAGCCATTGCCGATGATCACCTCACCGCGTACCCAATCCAGCACGCGATCGACGATTTTAGCTTCATGCATCCAGGCGGGCATTTCAATTCGAGCTGGATAGCCATCGTGGGTGGTTTTGAGGTAAGTAAACGCGATTTTGTCGGCTTGGTCTTCGTATTGCGAGAGAATGCCCGATCGCTGGCAGAGAAATAGTGGGGTGCGATCGCCCCAACTCATGAACTTGCTCAACAACTGGGCATCGTGAATGGCTGGCACTTCGGGTAACTTATAGCCCCGCTGTAGCATCACGGTTAAGTCGCGAGCATAGGAGGTGTCAATGTAAGCTACCAAAGGCACCCGGTAGGTTTCACTGGTTTGTAGCAGTTCTAGCAAGCACTCCACATAAAATGCCCGCGAATCCGGTTCAAAGGCTTCGGCAAAGGTGGCAATCAACGAACCATCAAAAAAGACCAGGCAATCATCACAGTTTTTGTGGTCTTTCATGTACTGGATCAACCGCTGCGTTTCCATTTCAAAACGCCGCATATTCACTCGCCGATCGACAGGTTCACCACTGTGACTGACTTGGAGATCCGCCGGAGTCATCACATCTAAGGCAATATCTTTTTCGTAATTGCCAGTGGGTAAATGCAAATTTTCAAACCAACCAATTTGCACCAACGCCACAGGAATCGAGAAATCTTTAGTAGGGAAAATCTGTGAACCATCCACAGCAAAGGTAGCAATCCCAATCAGGCGATCGCGCACCCAGCTCAAACTTTGCTCCCGATTTTGCCATTGTAGATTGGAGGCCACGACCCAATTGGGTGAGGTGCCTAAGGGTTCCAACGGTCGTGCCCCCACTTCCCGACTCTTGCCTAACAACCGCTCTAGCTCACTGGCAGTTTTTTCAGCAGCTTCCGCTAGCGCCGATCGATATTTCTGCAACGCTTGCAAAGCCGTCTGGTCAAAGTTGTGAAAGTCAGCTTGCTTGGCTTGCAAAATCGCAAGAACTTGAGCAGGTTTAAGGGCCATGAGTTTCAGTGAAGTTCTACAAGACAGGTCGCAGAAACAGGTGAAGCACTCGGAATACTCTCAACAGAGACCCCACGCCATTCACCAAATAAGGACACAATTCAAACGAGATGGATTGAGAAACGATTGTCTCTCAGGGATGCTTGGCAATTCAGCTCAGCAGAGACATAGCATCTGTCAGCGTTGAAATTGTCAGCGGAGAGGTTCGGTCATCACCGAGTTGAGAGAAAGAAGTGGACTGATTTGTCCGGGTAGGCACTGACTGGTCAGAGCGGTTTAACCAAATTCCTTGCAATCCAGCAGTCTGAGCCGCTGCATAGTCTTCTGAGTAGCTATCGCCAATATGCCAAGCTGAGTTCGCGAGACAGTTATGTTTTTTTAGCCCTGTCTCAAAAATCTGCAAACTGGGTTTAGCGGCTCCTACTTCAGTTGAGAGGGTCACTGAGTCAAAATAGTCTGCCAAATTTAGTACGTGTAATACAGAATACAACCGTGTGTCAAAGTTAGACAGGATACCTAACTGAATTCCTTGCGATCGCCAAGTGGCTAGCATAGAAGGCACGTCTGGATAGACAAACCAAGGCTCTGCTGTTTCAAAATAGGCGTAGAGTGCCTTAAAAAAGGTAGCAAAGTCTACAAATTCTTGCAGCACTCCGGCTCGATCAAATGTTTGCTGTGCGATCGCTTGCCACCACTCAAATTCTAAAAGCGGGATTTCGGCAGGATCGGCACCGGGGAACGCAGGTGGTTGAGTGTGACGAAAGCTTTCACCAAAGGCAGCATTGACAGCCGACTCGCTCACGTTCACGCCCCATTGTTGTGCCAATTGGCTATAGACTTGCCCAACACTGCCTCGCACCCCAAATAACGTACCGACTGCATCTAAAAAAATGACTTTGGGTGGCTGCATAACTTGGCAATAACTGTCTTTAACTATCTTGAGTCTAGCGATCGCGATCAGACCGCCTTGACTAACATAAATCAGTTCATCAGTTATGGATCGTGTTGTCGGGCATAATTGCCCCCCGGAGGTCGGTTCCGATTAAATTTGTTTCGCTGAGGTTGGTTTCGCTCAAGTTAGTGCCGCGCAAATTAGCTCCACTTAGCACCGCACCTTTGAGATTGGTACAGCTTAGTTTTGCCATTGCTAAATCAGCCTTGGTCAAGTTCACCTCACTCAGATCTGCATGACCCAAGTCAGCCCGTCCTAGATCAGCGCCTCGCAATTTTGCCCCTCGTAAGTTCGCGCCCCACAAATTCGCGCTACTCAAAATCGCTTCGCTCAAAATCGCCTCACTCAGATTAGCACCTGACAAGACGGCTCCATTTAAGTTAGCCCCACTGAGGTTGGCAGAGCTGAGATCACCGCTCAAAAGCGCCCCGCATAAGTAAGCGCCCCGCAAGTTAGCATTAGACAGGTCAATTTCCTGCAAGATCGCTTCACAAAGGTTAGCGCCCCACAAGTTGGCTTCAGAGAGATTCGCACCATTCAAACTAGCTCCATTTAAGTTGGCTTTACTCAAAATGGCTTTGCTGAGGTCAGTGCCGTTCAGGTTAGAACGGTTAAGCAAAGCCCAGCGTAAGTTGGCATGACTTAAATCAGCTCGGCTCAAATTCGTGGATTGTAGGCTAGCTCCACTGAGGTCAACTTCGCTCAGATTGGCACCACTGAGGTCGGCCTGAGCAAGATTAATGCCTTGCAAGTTGGCTCCACTCAAATCGGCCTTACCCAGGTTAATTCCGACTAGGGTGGCCTTGCTAAGATTGATGCCCCATAAATTCATCTTGCTAAAATCCCGCTCTCCTGCCGCATAACGGCTTAGAAGTTCAGCAGCATTCATATACCTACCTCGTATTACCGTTAGCCATGTGACTCAGCTGGGGCATCTCAGCAAGAAACCTTGGAACTAGCCAAAGCACTGCTGCTGAATTCAGGCCAGGAGCACTCCTGATTATTGTTTTTATGTTCCCAAACAAGCTGATCATTTGGTATCCGTGCGATCCCTCATTCCTGTTATGGGGAACTGTTTAACCACTTACGCGGTCTTGGTCAGCCAGTCTAGAACAGGTTGGGCAATCCAATTGACACCGACCTTCAGTTGATGCTCTAGGGTGGGCAGGCGGTAGAGATAAGCTAAGCGGCGGGTGACATAAGCAAATGGCCCAGATAGCTTCACACCCATTCCCGTTAAGGTAGCGTCATGGGTACCCAGCGACATCATTTCACCGAGGTGCTGATACCGGAAGGGCAACAATGGGCGATCGCTGACTTGGGCCCAGAGATTCCAACCCACGTAATCGGCTTGCTGGAAGGCGGCCTGGGCTGTAGTTGGCACCTGTTTACCCTCGGCATCGCGACAGTCAGCTAAGTCACCCAGGGCAAAAACTTCAGGATAGTCAACGGTTTGTAAGGTGGAGGTAATCACCAACTGCCCACGCTGGGTCTGTTTGAGGGGTAGCGATCGCACGACCGGATTCACTTGTGTTCCCACAGTCCACAGCACCAGTTCTGCGGGAATGGTGTCTACCTGCCCTTTATATAAAAGTGAAATATTGTCTGGCCCGACTGAATCTACAGTGGTTTCTAGATCTAGCCACACACCTCGATCTTCTAGGGCTTGTTGCGCGGCTTCTCGGTTAAATTCTGCCGAGGTGCGGAGAATCTGATCACTTTGCTCAATTAAGCGAAATCTGCCGCGATCGCCTAAACGGTCAGCCAGTTTGCAAGCCAGTTCTACACCGCTATAGCCCGCCCCAACAATCGCGACCCGAATTTTTTCGGCTTCAGAAGCTTCGAGCAGGCGCAAGCGTTCTCCCAGGTGGTAGGCATCAGCGAGCGTACGGAAGGGGATGGCATACTCAGCCACTCCGGGTGCTAAGTTGACTGGGGTTTCGCCGCCCATTGCCAGCACTAAGTAGTCGTACGCTAGCCCTGGGCCATCTTGTAGTTGTACCTGCCGCGTTTGCAGATCAATGTCACTCACCACGCCTTGACAAAAACGAATGTCAGTTTGAGCTAGCAACTCTTCATAGGGTGGGGCAATTTCCCAAGTTTGCATCTCTCCAGTCACGAGTTCGTAGAGGAGAGGAGAAAAGAGAAAGCGATCGTGCTGATCAACCAAAACAATGTCGGGCTTGGCGTGCTGGGGCCAGGGCAACTGATTGAGCCGCAGGGCCGTATACAACCCTCCAAAGCCTCCACCAAGAATACAAATGCGGGTTGACGGTTGGGTCATGGCTTGATTGGTAGGCGAGTTGAGCAGAGGAACTTTCTTCAGGATAACAAGCGAGTCTCACGCTAGAGAGAGTCTGCCATTAGCGATCGTCAGTTAAATAAGAATTGAGCCGTTATTCTGAGCCTTCATGACTTATCCCCCTAGCCCCTGGCAGTTACACGGGCATGCTTTACAAACCCTTCATTTAATCGATCGCACTCACTTACAGTCTCAGCTCGCGCCTGGTTTGCAATTAATAGAGCCGTGGCCCGGAAAAGCGATCGCTACTGTCTATCTCTCAAGGTACGAATCTGGCTCAGCGCTGGAGTATAGCGAATTAATCATTGGTACGTTCGTTCATCACCAGCAACAGATAGGCGGTTGGGTGACTCATATTTATGTCGATCACCCAGACTCTGTAGCCGGAGGGCGAGAAATTTGGGGGCTACCGAAGGAACTAGCCGAGTTTAGCTGGGAAACGGGAGACTTCAACCAGGTAACAGTTCGGCAGGGCGATCGCTTGTTGTGTGCGGTTCGCTACCAGCCGTCGTTTTCGTTGTTGAAATTTCCGATCTCAGCCACAGCCTTCAGTTTCCAAGATTCGACCCTGTTCAACTTTGATGCCCATTTTTCAGGGCGTTGGGACTGGCTTAACGCTCAGCTAAATGTGCCTGCTAACAGCCCGTTCACAAGCTTAAACCTGGGTCAACCTTGGCTTGCCGTGGCTCAACAAGAAATGCAATTGCGGGTCGATACGCCTCAGAAAGTTGCTAATTACCAAGTGACATAAGGTTCAAGTTTATTCAGCAGTTGTGGCCCCACTCCAGACACGCGATCGAGGTCTTGCAGCGACTTAAAGGGTTGTTGTTGACGAGCCGCGATGATTCGTTTGGCTAAGGCTGGCCCCACACCTGGCAAAGTTTCTAGCTCTGCTTGAGTGGCTGTATTCAAATTCACTTGAGTTGCAGCAGGACGGGTAGAGGTTGAGGGGCGATCGCTTTTCTGCTCAATAACACCTTGGCATTGCTTTTGTTGGGCCTCAATTTTGCGCTGTATAGCAGGGGGCAGACCTAAAACGGCATTTGTATTTAACCGCTCAAACTCACGCTGATAGTGGGCTGCAACAATGGGGCTGTCAATCACAAGCAGGGTTTCGTCATTCCCTGTGTTAGCAGCATCTGACCAGTTGTGTGACCCTGTAATCACAAGTTTTTGATCCACCACGCCAAACTTGTTGTGCAGCAAATCTCCGGGTGGGAGGCGTGGCACTCCGACAGTTTGAATTGGGTCGCTCCACGGACGATTATTAGCTTCAACTTGACACTTGTCTAGCAACGCCACACCCAGCATGTCTAACCCTTCGCTAAACGGACGGTAAGCAAAGCTAGGGTCAATTAGGGCGCGAATTTGCACACCTCGTTGGCGATCGCCTGCTAACACATCGATCAAGCGTTGCTCAGAGAAAACAAACAGAGCTAAATCAACGGATTGCTGAGCCGCTTCTAAAGTTTTACCAATCAAACCATTGCCACTTTGCGCCCAGGACTTAGCAGGACTCGTGGGTGAAAACTGCACCGTGATCGGAATCCCTCCGACCTGTACCGTTGCTGCTCCCCGAAATGCCTTTTGCAGGCCAAATTTACTATCTGGTTTCCCGTCTGGCCCATCCCCCCACATCTCGTTAAATTCTTGGGTGAAAAGCTGAGCGAGCTGAGGGCTAGAAATTTTCAGCAAATTATTGGCATTGCCTTGACTAGCAGGATGAGTGAAATCACCGTGAATGTCGCTAGTTGTGAAGTTAGCCGAAGTGACAATTAAGCGTTGACCATCAATAATGACAAATTTGTGGTGCATCAAGTCACTACCCGCTGAGCCATTGGCTGTGTCATCAATCCAAGGCAGGTTCGCTTGGCGCAGCATCACTAATGTGTCGCCCTGAGCAATTTCACTTTTGCTGAGTTGACCATCTCGATCGCGATCGGCGAGTTGGCGATATTCTTCTAGGCGATCGCGCTCACGGGCGGGGAGTTTGGCTAAGGCAGCAGGGCTAATTTCACTCCAAGGTTGGCTATAGGTATTTTCTAAAATCACCCGCACCTTGACTCCTGCCTTTTGGCGATCGATCAAGGCTTGAGCAATTTTAGGTAGTCGGAGTTCTTGCACTGCAACGTCAACGGTTGATTCTGCCGAGGCGATCGCATCAACAATGATTTGTTCTAAATCGTCACCGGGTCGAGTTTGTTGGCGGTACGGTTCTGTATACTCAGCGCTCGGTTCGTGGTTAAAGTATGCCTGCACCAACGAATCTTGCGGCAACGGGGCAGGGCGATCGGGTTGTGATTGTACCTGCTGGCAAGCTGCCAAGCTCACTAGCAATAAGCAACTCCAGCATTGCCTGAACCAGATAGAAAAACGCACAGCAACGACTCACAACGAAGGGGCTACGTAGAGGTTGCCCGCTGGCTTGCGATCGCCATCATGATGCTAAATTTCGACAAAAATTTGGGTGCTTCAGGTAACCGTGGTCTAGCCCGAAACACCCTCAACTCTAACGAAATGATTCTTGTACTAGCCTGTTAAGTGCCCTTGTGAAACTAGAGCTTGCCAGAGGCCGAGTAGCCAGATTAGTTACCACCTGATTGAATCGATTTGTTATGGATATTCTCTTGCTGAGGCCGACGCTCCCAGCCCCCATCAGAATTTTGCACATAATCGTGCTTGATAGTGTTCCAAGCCACTTGCTGAGCACCATCTGCTGATAGGCCGTCTGATTGAGCACTGTTCATCGCAGCGGCAAAAATCTTCTGAGCACCTTCGGGTAGTGCTTTTGCCTCTTCAGGTAGATTCTCTAACTGTTGCTGAGCCATGATTAAACCTCCATAGGGTGTCACTGATTCTTGGGATCATCGTATGCAGCCCTATTGAGAAGTTCCTCAGCCTACCAGCGCATTCACTCTCATCGGTTTCTCTGCCAAAAGCTGTATAGAGTCAGTTCTGAAGGCAAGCCAAACAAAGCCTGTGTCCTAAAGATTGAGCGGTATGCTGAGAGAAGAAACGCCTGTTGCCCTAAAGTTCTGACGCTCCATCTCTCATGCAAATCTATCTTGATTACAGTGCCACTACACCCCCTCGCCCGGAAGCGATCGCGGCGATGCAGCAAGTGCTAACGACGCAGTGGGGCAATCCGTCTAGCGTGCATGAGTGGGGTGGGCGAGCCGCAACCGTTGTGGAGCGAGCTAGAATTCAAGTCGCCAGTTTGATTAATGCCATGCCAGAGTCGGTGATTTTTACCTCTGGAGGCACTGAATCAGACAACTTAGCCATTATGGGCGTGGCTCGGCAATATCAGCAGCCACAACACATCATCATTTCCAGTGTCGAACATTCAGCGATCGCGGAGCCTGCACGCCTTTTAGAACAGTGGGGGTGGGAAGTAACGCGCCTCAGTGTAGATGCCCAAGGCCGCGTCAACCCTGCTGACTTGCAAGCCGCCATTCAACCCAACACAGTGCTTGTTTCGATCATTTTTGGGCAAAGCGAAATTGGCACGTTGCAGCCGATTCAACTGCTGGGTGAAATTGCCCGTGCTCACGGCATTTTGTTTCATACGGATGCAGTCCAAGTGGCAGGTCGCTTGCCGTTAGATATGCAACAGCTTCCCGTTGATTTACTGTCACTCTCCAGCCACAAGCTTTATGGGCCGCAAGGAGCAGGTGCGTTATATGTCCGCCCAGGGGTTGAGTTAGTGCCCCTCTTAGGAGGTGGAGGGCAGGAGTTTAAGCTGCGGTCGGGCACCCAAGCAGTTCCTGCGATCGCGGGGTTTGGCGTAGCAGCAGAACTTGCAGCCGCAGAAATAGCGAGTGAAACACCTCGGTTAATCCAACTGCGCGATCGCTTATTTGAGCAACTCTTAGAAATCCCTGGCTTGAGTGTCACGGGCGATCGCTGGAATCGACTGCCTCACCACGTCAGCCTCTGCCTTGAGCAAACCGATGATGACCGCTTGAATGGCAAATTGCTAGTGCGCCAGATGAATTTAGCAGGGATTGCCATTAGTGCGGGGTCAGCCTGTCACAGTGGCAAAACCACGCCTAGCCCGGTCTTGCTAGCAATGGGGTATAGCGATCGCCTCGCCAAAGGGGGCATTCGCCTGACCTTAGGCCGTGACACCACAGTGGCAGATGTTGATTGGACGGCGATCGCAATGCGACAAGTTTTAGAGCGACTTCTACCCGTACAATTGGTGGTGAGTCGTTAAACAGAGTCATGACCGCACTTCCCCAAACCCTTGAAGCCGCGATCGAGCAAGCCAAAGTTGCCACCCAAGCCGCGTTAGATGATGGGTTCACTCGTTTACAAGTCGAGCTGAACTTCCCAGAGCTAAAGCCGATGCCGATCGCTGAGCAGTTTCTCAGTTTGTTTGAGCACCTAGGGTCTGAGTTCAAATTGTTCTTCCCTGATGCTGGGGCGGCTGCGTTGGCACGTCGAGATTGGGGTACCAAACCTTTTGAAGTTCGGGGGATTGGCGAACTTAAGGCAGAAATCCAACCCACTGACAAAGCGTTTCTCTTAGTGGCTCCTAGCGCAGTCGAAGCCAACGAAGTCGAAAAACTGGTAGAGACGGCTGGCGATCGCCCCTTTGTGATGCTCAACCCTCGCCTCGAAGATATTGGCACTATTGGTCTGGGCTACTCAGGCAGACAACTGCGTAACCGCTTTCTCAACACCTTTGAAGCTTGCTACTATCTCCGTCCACTGCCCGGTGCCGCCCTCTTCCGCTGCTATCCTGCCCCGTGGCAAGTCTGGTTAGAAGTCGAGGGTGACTATCAACTGATTCGTGAAGTGCCTCAAAAACCGATGGGAGATGAGGTGGATCAAATCTTGATGCAGGCTACCGGCTCTGGAGAAACCTCAGCCCCTGCGACTAAACCAAGTTTTCTAACCGAATTACAGCGGTTTATCAAAGCACTCACCCAATAAACTCAATGCAGTGGGCGAGAATCCCTGTCTGTTTGCAAGTGGGGCAAGTGAACTGTATCAAGTGCTGCGATCGCAGGCCAGGGTCAGGGCATATTAAGATGAGGGCAAGGCTTGCGATCGCGCTTCATTTGTGTAACTGAAGCTCTGTAGGCTAGCTCTTACAAGATCGCTTAATCATTGGGGCAAGAGGACTGGATGAGCGCAACTTCCCGCCGCCGCATTTTCATCGGTGATGTTCATGGTCATTATGATGGCTTGATGACGCTGCTTGAGGCGATCGCTCCTGACTCAGACGACCAAGTTTATTTTTTGGGCGATTTAATCGATCGAGGGCCGCAAAGCTCTCAAGTGGTCGATTTTGTCAAAAACAGTGGTCACGGGTGCATTTTAGGCAATCACGAACAACTACTGGTAGACGCATTTCCTAAGGGTCGAGCCTATGGCCCTGCACTCCAAGCCTGGCTCTACAGCGGGGGTCAAGCCACCGTTGCCAGTTATGCCAACATGTCCCTCTTGGCTGAGCATTTGGAATGGATTAAAACTCTCCCCATGTACATGGACTTGGGGGATGTCTGGCTGGTACACGCTGGAGTTCATCCTCAACTGCCTCTCGATGCCCAAACCTCTCACGACTTCTGCTGGATTCGCGAAGAATTTCACAGCATTTCACAACCTTATTTTGCTGACAAGCTCATTGTGACGGGACACACCATCACCTTTACATTGCCGGGGGTTGCTCCTGGAGAGCTTGCACAAGGACGTGGCTGGCTAGATATTGATACAGGCGCTTATCACCAAAAGAGTGGTTGGCTAACGGGTGTAGACATTACAAACCGCCGAGTTTATCAAGTGAATGTGCTACATCACCAAGTCAGAACCCTTCCACTAGATGAGGCCATCACCCAAGTAGAACCCTCCCAGGTGTTGGCCCGACATCAAGCCCTCCGCTCTTAAGGTTGTCAACGACTGCTTAATAAGGGCTGAATCTTGGCTCGATAAGCAACCTTATCTAACCCATCGCCCGTTGTGGCTGAAGTTGGATTAGCTGAAATTGTATTAAGTTGTTCGTTGAGTGCCTTAATCCGATCGCTGGTGGCAGGGTGAGTGCTCAAGAAGGTAGGCACCGAACGCTCTTTCAAAAGTTTTTCCATAAACGCCACCATTGCTGATGGTGCATAGCCTGACTGGCTCAGCATCCGCAGACCTCGTTTGTCTGCATCATATTCATCTTGACGACTATTGGGGCGATTTAACGCCAGCTCAACGCCCAAGGCAACCATCGTACTTCTATCTAGCCCCGCCGCCGTCGCTACACCACGGGCGATCGCCGTTTGTCTCATTTGCGATAACAGGTGCTTGGCTTCAATATGAGCCGTCTCGTGCCCCAACACACTTGCTAACTGTGCTTCGTTTTCTGCCAGCCGCAGTAACCCCGTCGTCACATAGACATAACCACCCATTGTGGCAAAGGCATTGACCCGATCATCATCAACAACTTGAAAGGTATAAGGAAGGCGGGGACGCTCGCTTTTGGCTGCAATTCGTTGACCGACCTGGTTTACATAGTCGTTGACCGCCTGCCCTCGATATACCCGAAACTGCCGACCAACCAAACTTTGATTGATTTGTTTACCAATCGAAACTTCCTCTCGGTCTGACACCTTAGAAAGTTGAATAATTTGTACCCCTTGGAAAATGAGATCAAACCACGGTATGGCCTGACCCGGCCCTGGAGTACCAATAATTAAACCCAGCGCGATCGCTGATGAAATAAGTGGATACAGCAAACGGCGGTAAGTCCGTCGAGACCCAGCAAACAGGAGGTTGAGCATAACAATCTTTGTGTGAGGAAAATACAATCGCTAATAATCAATACATATCGCCTATTCCTACCGTTTTAAGACGAATAGTAGGCGATTAGGTTGCAACCTATTCTGATTTTGCTAGTGTGCCCGTGTCAGGGCGATCGCTTTCTTGGGGCTGGGTTGGTCGCGAATTCCTGATGAATTTCCTCTGAATCTTTGAACCAATAGGTGTGGTAATCTGTCACAGGATTTAGAAGCAGTTGCTTCTGTTGTCTGTTGGCTCTGTATCGGCAAGGTAAAGCTTTTATGGCTGTTCTAGACTCTCAAGGTCGTTTATTTGGCAAAGTTAGCATTCTCGATTTAGGGGCCGCGATCGTCATTTTGCTGGTGATTGTGGGTCTGCTCTTGGTTCCAGGTACAGGCTCGGTCGCTCAAATTAGCGGTTCTGTCAAACCTATTGAAGTGGATCTCATCGCCCGTGGCCTCAGCACCAGCAACCCACAAGCTTTGATTGAAGACCTTCAAGAAACTAAGAAAACGACTTTGGTGATTCGGAACCAGCCCTACGGTCAAGTGGATGTCAAAAACGTGCGGCTTATGCCCCGTAGCATCATTGTGCCCCAGCCCGATGGCACGCCCAAGATCTTTCCAGACCCCCGCCCAGAGTTAAACTTCAGCACTGATTTACTCATTACCATTGGCGGTAAAGCCCAAATTACAGAGGACGGCCCCGTTTTGGGCAACAACAAAATTAAAGTCGGTAGTGTGGTGCAACTCGAAGGCAAGCTGTATGACTTTAATGCCAGCGTGGTGGATGTGCGGATCTAAAGCGAGAGCACTAGCTCTAAAAGCTTCCTCAAGCTAAACTTTTGCTCAAACTCTCAATCACCTCTCTTAGGGGTGATTCTTTTTTTGCTACATTTCTCCAGCGATCGCTAGAAATTGTACTTCAGGCGACAGCCATACCCAATCAGATTAGAGACAATCAACCATAACGCAATCGATTACGTTTTTTTAAGCTTTTGCTTTCACTTTGCGTTACATTCTTTAACAGAAGCCCAATGACGGTCATAGCCAGTCAGGGTAATCTACCAGCTCAGTAGTTTAGGGTGCATCAGGTGGCTTTGGGGTTAGCAACAGCCTCAAGCATTTTCTAGAGACTGCGATCCACTTCCTGTTTGATCAGATTGACCCATTCGAGTGAAGTCAATCTCATTATTTTCTAGGACGTTATTAATTAGCGCGCATAACCAATCTTAAATTTCAACCTGGTTTTTTCGGATCTTATAATATCGGGTTAGGAAATGAAGTTGGGTTGGCTCTAGTTTGCAATGCAGTCTTGTCATACCAAAACCAGTTACGAGGTGTTATGACTCACTTAGGTAGCGCCCGCACCCCCAACACTCACAAAACTTTTGCTGAGCCAGAGCGCTTGCTGTCCCTAGACATAGAGCTAGACAGCCGTATACATCCACTGGTGGATTCTTCGTTTGCGAACCTTCAGCAAGCCTATTTAGATTTAGAAGATTTAGCTTGCTTTGAAGTTGTTGCTCATCAATTTGAGCGGCAAGGCGTTACCTTTACCAATGCGATCGCTTTACATCCTTCTAATCCGGCGTTTCCAGCGCGATCGGGCCAAACTTTGTTAATGGGCGCACCTCACCCCGGTTTGATTGAAGCTAGATTTCATCGCCCTATTGGCTTTATTAGTGCTTTTGTCACAGCTTCTCGCGCTGCCGTACTCTCTGCATACGACCTGCACGATCGGCTCATCGCCGAAACCGCCCTTCACGAGGCGAACTTAGCAGGCTCTGAGACCACATTGCCCCCTAACATCGAGCTTTGCCTTTGCACACCCAACATTCATCGGGTGGTGTTTTCTGCGGTTGGTGGTCACATCACGATCGATGACTTCAGCTTTAGCGGTTGAGCGATCGCCGCTGAGCTAGCTTAGGCAATGTATTCGATTTGTCAGTAGTTACTGACATAGCTCTCAACCGCTTACGCTCTATTGTTAAAGACGGTTCAGTAATTTCACGTTGGATTTTCTAGAGGAAAATCTGAATAGGAAATATATTTTTAATTTCATACCCGTATTATTACGATTTTATCTACCTCTCCTAACGTTATACGACACAGCCTTTACATAAATTCAAGTTGTATTACGGATGACTTTGATTAGTCAGTAGAAAATCAGCCTAAAAGTTTACCAAATGCCGTCTGGAAGATGATTGCACAGCCCAAAAACCTTGAGAAATAGGGGCTGTCACCCCCTTTTACAAGCTAAAAGGGGTTCGATAACTTAACGGTATAAATTTAATAAACTTTTTCACCTAGCTCTACAATTTCCAGCTAGTGACAACAGTATTATTTCCATTTTTAGTGCCCAATTCGCTTTTTACACGCTCGGCTATAGACCCTCTGTTGACGCTCTGCCTGCTTGTTAGGGTGCTTCTAGGAACATTGGATCATGTCACGTGATGCTTTAGTCGTTGGAATTAACACGTACCAGCACTTGCCTGGGCTGAAAGCACCTGCTCACGATGCAGAAGCGATCGCGCAAGTTCTCCAAACCTATGGAGATTTTCGGGTAACTCGTCTCCCTGAAGTGGTCGTTAACAATCCCAACACTGGATCTGCGCAAACAAAAGTAGGTGTCAAAACTCCCGTTACCCTTAGAGAGCTAGAAGCTGCGCTGATTCGGCTGTTTAAGCCCAAAGGTAAAAATATCCCTCACACAGCACTCTTTTACTTCTCTGGGCATGGTTTACAAAAAGATGCAGGGATTCAAGAAGGATACTTAGCTGTTAATGACTCTTACCCAGAGGTTGGGTTTTATGGTTTATCGCTGTTTTGGTTACGACGGCTGTTGCAAGAAAGCCCAGTTCGCCAACGCATCATTTGGCTCGACTGCTGTCACAGTGGTGAGTTGCTCAACATTTTAGAAGCTGACCCTGGGGCTCGCCCTGGAACCGATCGCCTGTTTATGGCTGCTTCTCGTGAATATGAGCCAGCCTATGAAGGGTTGGAAGGCTCTTACAGTGTATTTACAGAGGCTTTATTGACAGGGCTAGATCCCAAGCTGAATGAGACAGGCATTATTACCAACTATGCTTTGACCAATTCGGTGAGTAATGCCCTCAAAGCCGAAATTCAACAGCCTCTATTTGAAAACTCTGGCAGTGAAATTATTTTAACGCGGTGTACTCGCCCTCCGGCGGCTGCGGTGC
>CBIHQL010000023.1:0-17835 GCA_966211855.1 uncultured bacterium | reverse complement strand
CTGTTCACCACCCCTCCGCTCTACTTGATGACCAAGACACAACCGATCTGCTTGAACATCAAAATATTGCAGCAGTTCAGGAATTGTGGTGTAAAACTCTGCGGAGATCTGTTCTAAAACCCAAACATCGACATAGAGCTGAGCAACCTCTACTGCCTCCTGAGTTAGCAACCGTATTTTGCTATGTTCTCGCAGAATTTTGTCACAGCACTGCAATCTTACTTGCTGTACTAGTTTATCAATTTGAGGATCAGAGTTCTTAGGTGGGGCAGTCGGATCGACTTTAGATTTTTCGGCAACTCTTTCTACATTCAACCTAAGCGCTTGGCAAATCTTCTTGAATTTTGCAGCATCCACAGGTTTGCTATTAAAGAAGTTAGTGATGGTTGTTCGAGACATTCCTAAAGAGTCAGCTAGCTTAGATTTGGTGCCATCGAATTGTCGTAGCAATGCATTGTCCGCCTCTGACCAACTTTCATCTGACAGTTTTAGCGATCGCCCCATCTAGCCCACCACATCTTCGTTTCCGCGCTTGTCTTATCGTACCCATTTGAACAAACTTGAACAAACTCGGACACTAATCTGATCAGACTTGAACAGTTCTTGAACTCATTGCTAGGCTTGGGTTTGGCAGACTGAGGGCAAGTTAACGAGGTCAACATTATGAAACGCCAAGACAACAACTCCACCCAATCCGCCATGTTCCGAGTTGCCTTTCCTGCTCTCCTGTTTCTCACGGTTGCCTCTGGTGGTTACTCTGCTTGGCTCGCTCAGCAACCCAACCTCACCCCCTACCAAATCCAAGTCCTGACCACTAGCTCTCAAATGTGTTACGGCGGCAGCACCACTCTCTTTACCATGCTCAGCGCCAAAAAACTCCCTCGTAAGCGCAAGCTAGACAGTAAAGAGAATTCAGAAGAGTAACATCCCCTTCTAGAGTGCGATCACTCTTCTTGCAATATAGCGATCGCCTCTCCTATTTATTAGAGTCATTTGTAGTTCGAGCAGCGTAGGCCGAAATCCGATCAACCAAGCCAGGAGCGACCAACTTTGCCCAAGGAATGGCTTTTCCTTTCAGCGTCATCACATGTTCTCGTTTGCGTCTCTCCATTGCCCAGACAATTTGCTGCACACATTCTTCTACTGACATATTGCCCTGACTTTCATCACGAGGGCTTTGACCCAGCGGTTGCCCATCTCCGCCCAACGCCCGCTCTCGAATATCGGTTGCTACAAAGCCGGGGGACACCACCAGCACATCTACTCCAGTGCCGCGTAACTCAATGCGGAGCGTATCAAAGAAACCTTGCATGGCGTGCTTACTAGCAACGTAGCCTGTGCGAGTGGGGACTGCGGTTTTGCCACATAAAGAAGAAATTGCCACTACAAGACCCCGACTGGCTTTGAGGTGAGGTAGGGCATAGTGTGTGCAATAGACTGCACCCAGGTAATTCACCCGCATCACTTGGTCAAAAATCGACAGGTCTGTGACTTGGTCGAAGCGGCTCAGCATCGAGATTCCAGCATTATTCACTAGGATGTCAATTTGCCCAAAAGTGGCGATCGCCTGCTCGACTAACTGCTGGCAAGCTTCGGGTTGTGTCACATCCGTTGGTACTGCGATCGCTTGACCTCCTGCGGCATGACAGGCGGCAACGACTTCTGCTAAGGCTGATGCATCACGAGCCGCTAAGACCAAGTCGGCACCCTGCCCAGCGAGGGCGATCGCGAGTGTCTTCCCAATCCCTGCAGATGCTCCTGTGAGAATAATCGTTTTGTTGGCAAAGTTCATGGCAAACTGCTGTGAAATTACTCAGTTGATTTTGAGCCGCGATCGCTAGACTAAAAATCTCATGTTTTGCTCAGTTTATGACCATCACCGTAATCAGTTTGGGTTGTTTCCTTGTTCTTTATTGCTTTATTACTGGGTTACAGCAGCCTGTTGATTCATCTTTTGTGCGCGAGTTCTTTACTCTACGTCGCCCCCAACGGTGGAATGAGCGTCTCCACCCAGATATTTTCTTGTGGCATACCTACACTTGGTTTCGCTGGGGGCTAGCAGCGGCAATTCCTTTCACTTTATTAGATTATTTGCGCCGCACCGATCGGGTCAGCACCCAGAATTCTGCTTTCATGACCATTCAGTTTGTGCTGTTTGTGGTGATTGCGTTAGGTGTTTTGGTAGGGCTTTATCGTCTCTATGGCGTTCTGTATTCGTATTTGAACTATGACATGACACAGAGGTTATATCAGCTATGGCGATTTAAGTGGATGCAGAAGCTATTTGGTAGACCCCCCAAAGGAGATGAGGTTCGTATAGATTTAGCACTGACTTCTGAAGAAGCCACCTCAGGTTGCGAGAAAAGCCTGACACTCAATCACTTAGCGTATTGCAAACCTTGTGGAGGGCGAGGCGTTTTGCAAGGGCACAGACCTCATGCTTGTCCCAGTTGTTTGGGTGCTAAATACCGTGGCAGCGATCGCCACCAGCCTTGTACCACTTGTGAGGGGTTGGGTCTCACCTTTTCTCAGCTATGTGCTACTTGCGACGGTAGTGGTCAAGCTCCCCCTCATACTATTACGGTGCAAGTGCCTGCTGGGGTACAGCCAAACACTCGACTACGCATTGCTGAAATGGGGCAACCTGCCATTGGCAATCGTATGTTACCAGGCGATCTCTATATTTATTTATCGGTTCCAGAGAGGGGACAGTCGTAGAGGTAGGCTGAGTAGTAGGTTATTGGCTATGCAGTTAACTCAATGACAGAACCTGCCCTTAACAGATCTGCCGTAACCACAATGCAATTTGGTATTAGGCTATGTCTCAATTTAAGGTCTATATTACCCGCCGCCTCCCAACCACTCTAGAAAAACTCGGAGCGATCGCTGAGGTGGAAGTTTGGCCTGAGCGACAACCCCCTGTCTATGAAGTGCTGCGTGAGAAAACTAAGAACGTAGATGGCTTGTTATGTCTGCTGACCGATCCAATTGATCAACCTTTGATGGCAGCGAATCCAGCCCTGAAGGTGATCAGCCAGATGGCGGTGGGTTATGACAATATTGATATCCCTGCGGCGACGGCTCACAAAATCCCGATCGGGCATACACCGGGGGTGCTCACGGCGGCAACGGCTGATCTGACTTGGGCGTTGTTGATGGCAGCGGCGCGACGAGTGGTAGAGGGCGATCGCGTGACTCGGCAAGGGTTGTGGCGCACTTGGGAGCCAGATTTTTTGCTAGGGCCAAATGTTTCGGGAGCCACGTTAGGGATTGTTGGCTTAGGGCGGATTGGACAAGCAGTTGCGAAACGGGCGAGAGGGTTTGAGATGCGAATTCTCTATAGCCAGCCCCGTCGTTGTGATGCAGAGTTAGAGGCAGCTTTGGGGGCCGAGTTTGTGGAGTTCGATCGCTTGTTGGCTGAGTCAGACTTCGTGACGATACATACACCGCTCACCCCCGGCACTCATCATTTATTCGGCGATCGCCAGTTTCAACAAATGCAGCGATCGGCGATTTTGATCAACACAGCCAGAGGGTCTATTGTCGAGCCAGAGGCGTTGTATCGAGCGTTGAGTCAAGGAGAGATTGCGGCGGCTGCGATCGATGTTACTGAGCCAGAACCGATTTTGATGGATAGCCCGCTCTTAACGTTGGACAATCTGATTATTACCCCGCATATTGGTAGTGCCAGCTTGCAAACCCGAAAACAAATGGCTGACATGGCGATCGCAAATCTAATTGCGGGGCTTCAAGGCGATCGCCTGCCTCATTGTGTAAACCCAGAAGTTTATTCCTAAAACGAATTAAGGACACTCCAACGATTCGCGAGTATCAACCCCAGTCGTCGGATTTACCCCACTCGCAGACTGGCATAGGGCTAGAGTCTGGTCGCGATCGAGAACGGCAAAACTAAAGTCGGCTCCGGTGATTTTTGCGCCCTTGAAGTTCGTTTTCAACAGCATCCCGGAGGTCAGCACTGCGTCAGTTAAGTCAACGCCAGAGAAGTCGCTGAGATAAGCGATGCCATTACTAAAGTTCACCCCTTGTAAGTTGGCGTTTTTGAGGATAGAGCCGTTGAAGACCGCGCCTTCTAAGTTGGCACCACTAAAATTGGCGTTGAGCAGTCTGGCATTACTAAACTCTGCCTGAGCCAAGTCTTGACCCGAAAAGTTTTGAGTTGTGGCATTCACATCATCGTAAGCCCGAATCGCCGCTGAACTGGCAGCATAAGCTGAGACGGGCATTGTGATTAACACGAGAAAACCGATCAAAATTCCTAGAAGAGGCCGAAGTACACGCATGATCCAATGAAAAAATGCTGTCGCTTACCGTAAATAAACTTAACATTGCTGGGGGTTGTCTAGTGCAGCTTCTCTTCTAGCTTGTGCTCAAACGGCTCATCATTCGGTACGATCGCTAATTGCGTGTCGAACCGCCCTCAACCCCTAACTTTGGGGGAGCCAAACCTTTAGTGAAGATTGAACCCTATGTCGATTCAAGTTTATGGCATCCCTACTTGTGGCACTTGCAAAAAAGCCTTGAAGTGGCTGGATGACAATCAGATTCAGTATGAGTTTATTAACACCAAAGAGCACCCGCCTACTCGCCAAGCGATCGCAGACTGGGTGAGTCGGTTAGGCACAAAGCCCATGCGCAACACCTCTGGGCAGTCTTATCGAGCGCTCGGTGATATCAAAAATGAGTGGACGGATGCTGAGTGGATTGAGGCGTTTGCCCAAGACGCAATGCTACTAAAAAGACCCCTCTTTGTCGTCGATGGCACAGCAGCCTTAGTGGGCTTTAGAGACAAAGAGGAGGTCATTCGCGAGAAATTAGGGGTGTGAGACTAAGACTAAACGGAGGCTGCTTGATCGGGACGGCTGGCTTCATTTAAGGCAGTGCGGCGTTGAAAAGAGAGCATGACGCGAGAAATGCCTGTGAACAGCACACTTACACCCACTAGGGTTCCGAGCAGCCAAGGTGCATTAAAGGGCCATTGAAACCCGATCATCGCACCCAAAATGAGGGTAATGATGCCATTGCCGAGCGCCCAAGTCCAGTTTTCTTGAGGACGTAACCGGAAGGCCAAAATCAACTCGAAGATACCTTCTGTAAACAAGAAGCTGGCTAGCAATAAGGTGAGCGTAATGATGCCGGTGCGAGGATTGGTAAATAACATAATCCCTGTCGCGACATAGAGGCCACTCAGCAGGAGTTTCCATAGAAAGCCGCCTTGCTCACGGGTTTGGAACGCATAGGCCAGCTTAGCGCCCCCAGCCGAGATCAAGATAAAGGCGATCCAAGTTTCGGTCACAATGGTCGAAAAAACAGGCAGGGCGATCGCGGCAATCCCTAGCCCGATTAACAAAACTCCTGTCCACAAAGATTTTTGTGTATTGGGTTGGGTATCAGGCGTAATGTTGGTTGTCATATTGCTTTTCCTAAACATGAGAACGTTCTATGCTCAGGCTAGGAAATTTGGCTGGAGCTAGACAGATCCTAAGGATAGACCTGCTTCTCAGCCTGAAGGTATTAGTCCAACTCTGTCGCAGTTCTTAAGTGCTTGAATTTCGAGCGAGGGATACACTCGAATTTTCTAATGACACGGTAGGCAGGGGCGACTCTTGAGCGATCGGAATCTCAATTGAGAATTCAGTTCCTTTACCCGGCTCTGAGTGACATAGCAGTTTGCCACCATGCTTTTCGACCACGATTTGATAGCTAATCGACAACCCCAATCCCATGCCTTTACCTGTAGGTTTGGTCGTAAAGAAGGGATTGAAAATCTGGTCTAAAACTGAGCTTGGCATGCCTACGCCATTATCGGCAATGCGAATGACCACTGCTGATGGCTCCCTCAAATTACCAGCGGTGAGCAACTCAGTGCGAATGGTAATTGTAGGTGGATTAGTCTTTAAGTCACTAGTTGCTCGATCTTGAGTGGTGGTCTCTAACGCATGGATGGCATTGCTCAAGATATTCATAAACACTTGGTTGAGCGCCCCTGAATAGCAATCTACGAGGGGTAAGCTGCCATACTCTTTCACCACAGCGATCGCGTGAGAGCCTGTCAGATTTTGGAGCCGATGCCGCAAAATTAATAAGGTGTCGTCGATCGACTGATGTAGATCGGTCGGTTCCTTGTGGCTGCGCTCTTTGCCCGAAAAGTTTTGCAGCGATCGCACAATTTGCCGAATCCGTCGGGTGCCAACTTCGACTGAGGCAAGTATTTTCTTCAGATCGCGCATGACAAAATCAGCATCGATCGCCTCAATTTGTTGCTGTACTTCTGGGATAGGAGTCGGGTAGTACTGCTGATAGACAGATAACAAACCCAATAAATCTTGAGCATAACGGCGAATATGAGGGATATTGCCATGAATAAACGTGACGGGGTTATTAATTTCATGGGCAATCCCAGCCATTAATTGACCCAAGCTCGACATCTTCTCGGCCTGAATCAATTGGGTTTGGGTTTGGCGCAACTCACAGAGCGTGCGATTTAAGTGCTGGTTACTTTGGTGTAAAGCGGTAACCGTGTTTGCTAGCTCATGAGAGGTTTGTTGTACTTGAGCTAGGTTGAGGCGTAGCTCTAGTTGGCTGATCACCTGTCGGCTCAAGGCTTGTAAGGCTTGGATCTGTTCTGGTGAAAGCTCACGAGGGACGCGATCGATGACGCAGAGAGTCCCCAAAGCAAAGCCATCGGGTGTTACTAAGGGCGCTCCGGCATAAAACCGAATCCCAGGATCAGCGGTTACGAGTGGGTTGGTGGCAAAGCGATCGTCCTCTAAGGCGTTGGGCACTACAAACAATTGCTCCGGTTGCTGAATGGCATGGTGGCAAAAGGCGATCGCTCTGGGCGTTTCAGTGGCGGCGATTCCAACTCTTGACTTAAACCACTGCCGCCCCATATCTACCAAGCTAACTAGGGCTATAGGCGTGTTGCAAATGTAAGATGCCAGAGCCGTTAAATCATCAAACGCTGCTTCATCAGGGGTATCGAGAATGTGATAACGATGAAGTGCCTCTAAACGCTCAGCCTCGTTCGCGGGTAGGGAAAGGGACTGCAAATTCAACTCTGACATGCCTGGAGTAAAGAATTGTTTAGAGGCAATGTATCTTATGAGACAGGGATTGGGCATCTGCCTTTAGATAGTCCTCAATCGAGGATGCAAGCCTCAAAGGGGTGATCTGAATCTTCCTGAATAGCAAACCTAAATCGTGAGTATTAATTTCTGAGCAATGATTAAGCGTAATTTTGTCATGGAATTCTGTAGATATAAAATGCTTTTTTATTAGATAAAATTATTACCTTTTTTATTACCAAGCCGAGCAATTATTCAGATCGAGAAATGGTTTTTGTCCTGAAAACTCTGTCGAGATATCATGCTTTACAAACAGCCGTATCCATGAATACATAAGGCTCTGATTTAACAGTATATTTTAGGTTTGATTAGGTAAGAAGCTCCTTCTGATGAATGAGGATAAGTTATTTTTTAGTTTTTATTATGGGTTTAAATCTAAGTAACAAGAAAAGGTGTTTTATGGCTAACGAAAATAAGGGAGACACAAGCAATCGCGGTTTTGCTTCAATGGATGAAGAAAAGCAGCGAGAAATAGCAAGTCAAGGAGGTAAAGCTGCCCATGAAAAAGGCACTGCCCATGAGTTTTCTCATGAAGAAGCGGTAGAAGCTGGTCGTAAAGGTGGCGAAGCTGTCAGCCAAGACCGGGAACATATGTCTGACATAGGCCGCAAAGGTGGTGAATCTTAATAGAGTTTGGCTGTTTAATCCAAAGCGATCGCAATCAATTTAGTATTACTCCTCTTTAAAGATGCGATCGCAGTAAAAAATGGTTTCAAACTTTATGTAAGATCCGCTGATAGAGATGTTAACTTTAGCATCTCTATTTTTCTGTTTTTGCAATTATTCAGGATGTAGATTTACTTGGGCCGTCTGAACTTATTAACCCCTTGCAAAGATGTTGTATTAAGAGGATTTTTGAAAAGTCGCTATCACTACCCGAACCGCCCCTAGCCCCCCAAAATTAGAGGAAACTGAGTAGAAAGTGGATTCAGAAGTCCCCCAGAGTTGGGAGATTGAGAGGGCGATGCAGAATCTATTGACACTTTTCAAACACCCTCTAATTTCAATGTTAAGGATTGCAAGAGAAAGCATACTTGTCTCATAACAATAGAGCGTTAAAGCACTACTGTAGATGCACCTGACTCTGCTATTTGATCTAACTACCAAACCTTGACGCTTCGATCTTCACTACCACTGGCTAAACCCTGCCCTATTGGATCGAAGGCGATCGCTTTTAAAGTTTGTGTACTAAACAAGATCCAGCCCCAGCACTATCAAACCCACTAAACTAATCAAACCGAGCGATCGCCGGAAGTAATTAACGCCATCAAAGAGTTCCTGCCAGGCCCAAGTAAATAGACTGCCAAATCCTATTAAACCTGCGGCTGCTTGAAGTTGACCACCTGGAAGCACAAGGTGAAAAATAGTCGCGGCAAACCCAACCAGAATCGGTAGATTGGGCATCTGAGCAATCACAATATTGCCCTCCTTATCTTTGAAGAAGCGATCGAATAGGGTGGGTTCACTTGTCTGAAATTGCTCTAAGTTATTGTTCAACTGAGATGACATCTGCTGTACCTAAATTACGATATGTAAAGTTAATGTTAATGCTGTCCTAAATAGTCGTACCTATACCGGACGTTAGATTAACGAGATGCAGACGAATCTCACCAAAAGGCAGGTGTCATACCGCAGATGGAGACTAGGTGAGCACTGGGCGATTGTCTGCCCAATCCCAATTACGATATGTTCTTGAAGGAGGATGCAAATGAAAATAAAGATACATGCCAAGGTGCCAGATTTAGTGCTAAAACGGGTTTGCTGAAAGTAATAAGTATTGCTGTTGATTGATATGAATGAGCCTATAGATATTGAAGTGATTAGGGCAGAAGCGCTTAGAAAGCTAGGAAGGAATATAGTCAACTTTTCCAAAATCGAAGGAATATTGAAATGCTTGCTTTCAGTGAGCCACATTGAGTGGGACGAGGAACAGATCTCAGAACAACTTTGCAAAAATCAGACTAGATTGCACAAGCAGACTTTGGGCAGTTTGGTTCAGGAATTTCATAAGAATGTTATGGTCGATGCCAGCCATATGGAAAATGCAGCAGCCTCTATTAGTTCAGAATTCTCGTTCTATATTAAGTTCAGCTCTAATAATCCAGCATCTCTAAAGGCTCGAAAACGTGCACTTTCAAATATTGTGGCTGAGCGCAACAGATTAATTCATCAAGATTTAGCCCTTCTTGATACCAGTTCTATAGAGGACTACCGTAAGCTTATTAGTCTTTTAGATGAACAACATCCTCGACTATTAGCTCACCTTCAAGAACTAGGGTGGATAATAGAGTCAGCTGCCGATAGCTGGAAAATCTTTAACGAACTCTTTAAATCACCAGAGTTTCTTGAGTACATACAATCCAACCAAACTGATACTTAATAGCACGCTAGTGAAAATTGAATTCTTACTAAGAAGAATTCAATTTTCACTAGCTATGTTACAGCTTCACCCTTAAGAATCAAAAACTAAGCTCTCAAACAGGCTAAATTGAGGATTGAATCAAGCGTCACAATGAGCGTTAGTTTCAGGGTTTGGTTAGTATTGAGGCTAAGTCTGTTTTAAGGAGATCATGCTGTAAGTTGGTGTAGAGGGAGTTGTGGTAGTTAATAGCGGATTAGTGATTGTGCTTTTTATTCTGGTGATTACCAGTCTGGCGCTCGCCTATGGTTTTGGCGTAAAAGCTCAGCGTCTTCCTTTCTCTGCCGAAATTGGATTCAACCAACAGCAATGGTCTTTTCTGCGGTGGTGGGTCAAGTTAGCCATCGTGATTGGGATTCTGGTGCCCGTTATTTTGTGCATTGGAGCATGGGAACAACCTTTCTCACGGATGTTTTGGGGGGGTTACCTGCTGGTTGTCGCGGTGCAACTCATCTCTGAGCGAGTGTTTAGTCAATGGTTAGTGCCTAGTGTCGTAGTGCCAATTGGCTTTTGCTACACTGCCTTGTGGCTATGGCAGTTATTGCATGGATGCACCCAGCTATCCTTGTCACGTCTAGAATGGGTGGGCTTTGTCTGTGTCGTCCTGTTTTGGAGCGCTAATCTAGTGATGTTGCTCACGATCGCAATTCCAACGGTTTACAAACAACAGGAACTTCAAGAATAGATTTTTAGTAGGATGCTTCTCAGCGTTCCAGCATCCACTATGAAAAACGAGTCGATTTCGCTTCCAACGCAGCCACCTAATATACAGACGAAACTGGGATATGGAGTGGGAGAAATGTCCAGCGAAGTTCCTGGCAGCATTCTCACCTTCTTCATGCTGTTCTTTTTGACAAATGTTGCGGGATTAAATCCTGCGCTTGCCGGAGCTACTTTACTGGTCGGCAAAGTTTGGGATGCTTTCAACGATCCGCTGGTTGGATGGTTGAGCGATCGCACCCAGTCGCGCTTGGGGCGGCGTTATCCGTGGATGCTGTGGGGCGCAATTCCCATGGGTCTGTTGTTTGCGTTGCAGTGGTGGGTTCCGCCGACTTCTAACCAAATCGGATTGTTTATCTACTACAGTGCGATCGCGCTCCTTTTTGATACCGCATCTACGACCGTAATTGTGCCCTACTCCACCTTGGGCGCAGAACTGACCCGCCACTATGACGAGCGTACCAGCCTGGTCAGCTATAAAGCCGCTTTTAGCATCGGTAGTAGCATTCTGGGTCTAGTTCTGGCACAGTTGATCTTTGCTAGGATCTCCGATCCGCGTAGTAAATATTTCATGACAGGGGCAATCTGCGCTGGTGTCGCGGTACTCGCTGCCTTCTTGTGCGTCTGGGGAACCCACAAACGATTTCGAGAACTTGAGGCCGAGCGATCGCAGATAGAGAGACCAACAACGCCACCTTTATCACAGCAAATTCGCCTTGCCTTCAGTAACCGTCCTTTTCTCTATGTCGTTGGCATTTATATGTGTTCCTGGGTGGGGCTACAGGTCACAGCAGCGATGCTACCCTATTTCGTCATCAATTGGATGGGTTTGCCAGACGAACACTTTACTCAAATGGCATTAGCGGTTCAGGGAACGGCTCTGGTTACAATGCCGCTATGGGGATGGCTAGGACAAAAATTTGGCAAACGTACTATTTACTGCATGGGGGTTCCTCTGACGCTGATCGCTCAGGCAGGTCTTTTTCTCTTACAACCCGGTCAGTTGGTATTGATGTATGCGTTGGGAGCACTAGCAGGGGCGGGACTGGCGACGGCTTATCTAGTGCCCTGGTCGATGTTACCAGATGTGGTGGATTTGGATGAACTCCAGACTGGGCACCGACGCGAAGGGATTTTCTACGGGTTTGTTGTGCCGATGAAAAAGATTGGAGCCGCAATCTCTTTATTTCTGGTCAGCACCTTATTGGCTTGGTCAGGATTGGTGTCAGGTGGAACTGATCAGCCCGTGATTCAACCCGACTCAGCACTTCAAATGATCCGTTGGCTTGTTGCACCCATTCCGAGTGTGGTACTAATCGGCGGATTGATCCTAGCCTATGTCTACCCCATCACCCGCGATCGCCATCAGCAGATCTTAATGCAACTCAGTGAGAAGCGATCGGTTGAGTAGGAAGAGATAGAGTGCGATCGCTTTTCTTTATGGAGAAGGCGATCGCTTTATGAGAAAAGTACACACACATCGTCCAGTGCGAGTTGCATTTATATCTGTCATATCCACAATGAGCACTTTAGGTACAGAAATAGCAAAGAACCAAGAGTTTGATTTGGTGTTGTAGGAAGCCTGGAAATGTACACAGCGATTCTGACTATTCAGGTTGAATGGTGCGTTGTGCAGAACTACTTTGAAGAAGTAGTAAATTTGAGGTATTGTGCCGAATTGTTCTGACGATCCACCTCTTATAAAATCTTGGGCTAAAAGTTTCGGTCCATTAATAGTCGGCTAGCAATCACAGGTTGGTTGCAGTTGCTTTAATTACGCGTTTCATGAGCAGTGATTTTATTGCCAAGGAAGGTTACATCATATGCTGTACCAGCTATCGGACGAACAATCCACCCGGGTCATGAATGTCTTTTGGGAAGATGCTCCGCTCGAATCGCTGCAAACAACTGAAGAATTGCACGATTTCGCTTGGAACTATAACTGGGATGATGGGCTTGAGGCAATGCGCTGGGTACTCAATCATCCAGCATGTGATAAGGGAACCGCCCTCCTCATCTATTGGCGCTCGTCACCTGGCTACTTTTGTCAATATGCAAACCGCGACGCTGCCACTGATTTTGAGCGTGAGACATACGATTTTGTCATAGAGCTTGAGCAGAAGTACCTCGCTGGTGCATTTCAACAAGAAACCATTGCATTTGATCCCAAGGACGACAAGGGTTTTGATCACACAACAGCGTATGCAGACTATCCAATACGTCGTCCAATCCCATCGGAAATGTATCAAGTGACTAGCGGACGGCACATGCAACGAGGTTCTTATTAGACCATCGGCTCTATTAAAAATTTACCTCTCATGACTAGATATTATCGAGATGGTTTCTGCAATACCGAGAGTGAGATTTTTAGGCGTGTCTGGTTTGTGCTCAGGTGACTGAGGAGTTTCTGACCTTCAGCAAAGCAGTAGCAATGATTTGAGCGCTTTGGTGCCTGTTTCAATTAGAAGTTCAAGGGGATTGCTTGTGGCACTTAATGACTTTAGAGAAGTATTCCTTCCTTATTGCTTAAAAAAGCAATCTGACGGGCGATATGTAGTGCTTAACAGAGAATATAAACCAATTGGTTTCAAAACTAGGGAAAATATCAAGTATGAAGAGTACCCTATTTGTGTTGACTTGAAAGGTATAGGTTCAGCAACAACGACAAAACTCTCTTACAAAGGTGATTCAAACACAGATGAAATTTACTTGTACAATAATAGTTGTGTTCCGACAGCAAATGCTGAGCACATGAAAAACTATCTTAAACGCTTAGAAATTTTGGCAAAATTCAAAGTTAACTAATAAATCGGTAATAACTAGCTTATGAAAACCTTTACTGCAATTATTGAGCGAGATTATGATACCAACCTCTGCGTTGGTTATATTCCTGGATTTCCTGGAGCACATTCCCAAGGAGAAACTTTAGATGAGTTGCAAAATAATCTCCGTGAAGTGATTGAGATGCTTTTGGAAGATGAGGAAGTCGTATTCAAAGCAGAGTTTATTGGTACACAGCAAATTGCGGTTTAGTGAGCTATGAGTGACATTCCTGTCCTAAAGCCGCAAGAGGTTGTACGTATTCTAGAAAATTTAGGTTTTATGGAAGTTCGTCAAAAAGGTTCGCATAAGCAATTCCGTCATGATAAATGGTCGAGGAACAACTGTTCCGTTTCATAAGGGACGTGACATCTCCCCCAGGCTTCTACGGCAAATTGCAAGCGACATCGAGTTGACTGTCGAAGAATTGTTGAAAGCGCGGTGAGGTCTAACGACTCCAATAAACCCGATTGCTGAAAGATTGCTATGAGCATCCGGGTTTATCTGTAATTATTAAAAAGTCAGCCTGAGTAGAGGTCTGAGGATAGGTAGATATGTTATTGGAGTTAGCGATCGGGGACGCATACGGTGCTGGGTTTGAATATGCCTCGCAACAAATTTTGGAGCGTAATGATTTATCAAACTATCTCCAACATCCTCGCTACAAAACTCGCCCTGGTCAATATACTGATGATACGCAAATGAGTTTGGCGATCGCAGAAGCGATTGTGGCAGGCGATCCTTGGACACCTCTAAACCTGGCCCGTCGTTTTGTTGAAGTCTTTCATCGTGACCCTCATGAAGGATATGCTTCGCGCTTTTATACATTTCTCCAGCAGACTCATACTGGGGAGGAGTTTCTGGCTCATATCCAACCTAAAAGCGATAAAAGTGGAGCAGCGATGCGAGCAAGCCCAATTGGTATCTTTCCAACGGTAGCAGAGGTATTAGAACGAGCATCGATTCAAGCTCAGGTGACTCATAATACCCCTGCTGGCATCAGTGCAGCCCAAGCCTCAGCCTTGATGACGCATTACTTTTTGTACAATCTGGGTGTTAAGTCAGCGTTAGGGGAGTTTCTTGATAGCTATGTGCCTGGTTATCAATGGAATGAGCCGTGGCAAGGTGAAGTGGGTGCTCAAGGATGGATGAGTGTCAAAGCCGCAGTAACAGCAGTGCTTGATCACACCAGCCTCAGTGCTATTTTGCAAAATTGTATTAGTTTTGGAGGCGATGTTGATACGGTGGCAACGATCGCCTTAGCGGCTGGCAGTTGTAGCCAGGAAGTCACTCAAGATTTACCACAGCACTTAGTGGATGGGTTGGAGAACGGGGCATATGGGCGGGACTATCTCTGTGAGCTGGACATCAAACTGCTAGACAAAGTTCGACGGTGATTGCCGCCAGCTAACCCAGCGTTGGGATCGAACATCAAAATTGATGAATTAAGATTCCCAAGTTATCTATGTTAGCTCAACGGGTCACTGGCTCAAGTGCCACAATAGACATTGGCTCCGTTGACAAAGGTTGATTTTATGGCTGAAGCATCTAATGTTTTGGGTGGCAAACTGGCAACTTGCTGTACCTCACCGATGACTGGGTATTACCGGGATGGCTCTTGTAATACTGGGGGTGGGGACTTTGGGGCGCACGTGATATGTGCTCAAGTGACTGAAGAGTTTCTCACCTTCAGCAAAGCGCGAGGGAATGATTTGAGCACTCCGGTGCCTGCGTTTAACTTTCCGGGGTTGAAACCGGGCGATCGCTGGTGTTTGTGTGCATCTCGGTGGAAAGAAGCTTTAGATGCGGGCATGGCTCCTCCGGTAGTGTTGGCCTCAACCCATGCCTCAGCGTTGGAGTATGTGTCGCTAGATGAACTCAAACAACATGCGATCGATGCTTAGATAATCTCCGGCTTGAGGTTGGCAAAATCAAATAACTCGCGATCGGCAAGGTGAGACGGGGCAATATTTTGGAGGCTGCTGAATAGGCTCTCAATCCGACCTGGATGCTCAGCCTCCCAAGTTTGCAACATCTGTTTGACTTGCAAGGGATAATTGGAAAGTTTCGTAGCTCAGCGTAGGTCGCAATATCTGACTCTGCACAGTAGGCCAACGGGCGAATCACTACTTGCTTACCGTCATCACTCAAGAGCTTCGGTGGCATGGCTTTGAGTTGACCTGCATAAAACATATTCAAAAACAGTGTTTCTACAATGTCATCGCGGTGGTGACCTAGCGCAATCTTCGTTGCCCCTTCCTCTTCAGCCACCCGATAGAGCACTGCCCGCCGTAACCGAGAGCAGAGGCTACACATGGTTTTGTCTTCAGGAATCACCCGCTTGACGACGCTGTAAGTGTCTTGCTCGACAATGCGATAGGCAACGCCAAGAGATTCTAAATAGGCAGGTAAAACATCGATTGGGAAACCTGGTTGCTTTTGGTCAAGGTTCACTGCCAAAATCTCAAAGTCTATTGGGGCACGCTGTTGCAGGTTTAGCAAAATATCCAGCAGGGTGTAAGAGTCTTTGCCCCCAGACAAACACACCATCACGCGATCGCCTGCCTCAATCATGTTGTAGTCTGCGATCGCCTGACCCACCAAACGGCGAAGGTGCGTTTGCAATTTGATAAACGGCTGGGAACGCTGAACCTGAATCACCGACATGAGCTAATTTCAACCTTATTGAGCCAAAAAACCTGTAACTAGCAGCGGCAAAAGAATTAAAGCAGCCACAATTAACAGCAAAGTACCAGGCTCAATCTTAATTGTGTTTTTGTCTGGTTCACGCATAATTTGTTGAAAAGTAGGATTTTCAACCAGCCTAAAGGATGGTGGTGCAGATTTCCAAGCGGCTCAGGTTGCAAAGTTTAAAGTTGTAGCCCTCGGTGAATCTTGCAGTATCGTGAAGTCATCTGTCTACAATTCGCGATCGCCGCCCATACCTTACCTCACACATTTTGAGAACTAATGATGTTATGTCACAAGCTCCCCAAGATCTATCTTTAGAAACACCACCCCATTCTCCAGCTAAGAAGAAAGGGAGATCGTTACCTCCTAAATTCATGATTGGGCTGGGGAAGTTTGCCTGGACAACCATGTGGCAGGTAATGATGTCACAGCTTGCACCCCGCGATCGCCAAGGAGCGTATGTGCGGCCTGCCAGTCAATTGCGCAACACCATCAGTGCAGCGCCAGATAGCCTCTATCCTCCTGTTACCGGACGCTACAAATTGTATGTGGGGCTGGGTTGTCCTTGGGCGCACCGGACCTTAGTGACAAGAGCTTTGAAAGGCTTAGAAGAGGCGATCGCTATTACTCTTGTCTCTCCCTCCCCCCTAGAAGGAGGCTGGGTGTTTAATGAGCTAGAGGAAGGCTGTCGTACGTTAGCAGAGCTATATCAACTCGCTCAACCCGGTTACAGTGGACGGTCTACGGTGCCTGTATTGTGGGATACGCGAACCAAAGCGATCGTCAATAATGAAAGCGCTGAGATCATTATGATGCTAAATTCAGAATTTAATGATTTTGCTCAGCATTCCAGCTTAGATCTTTATCCAGAAGATCTGCGCGATTGCATTGATGCTTGGAACGAGAAGATCTATCATGCAGTCAATAACGGGGTTTATCGTTGTGGTTTTGCTCAAAGCCAAGCTGCCTATCAGCAAGCCTGTGAGGAATTGTTTGCCGTTCTTGATGAGATTGATGCGGCACTCGCGACTCAGCGTTACTTATGTGGCGATCGCGTGACTTTAGCAGATGTGCGCTTATTCACAACGCTCTTTCGTTTTGATGCTGTGTATTACGGGTTGTTTAAGTGTAATCGCCGCCGCATTCAAGACTATCCTCACTTAGGTCTGTATCTGCGAGATCTCTATCAGCTTCCTGGTGTGGCGGATACTTGCAATCTTGAAGCCGTGAAGCAAGATTATTATGGCAATTTGTTTCCGCTCAATCCAGGCGGTATTATTCCTTTGGGGCCAGAGATTACATATTTGTCAGAGCCACACGGACGCGATCGCAATTACTCAATATGAGCTATCACATCGTTTCAACCCTAACCAAACCGCAGATTTCGGAACTGACCGAACTGTATCGCCAGGAGTTTTGGAGCCGCGATCGCGCTGAGTCAGGGGTTGAGACAATGCTGGCTCACTCAGATATTGTGATTGGCATTGTGGATGATCAAGAGCACTTAGTTGGCTTTACCCGCGTTATGACTGATTTTGTATATCGCGCGGTTATCTATGATGTGATTGTTAAGTCAAGCCATCGTCAGCAAGGGTTAGGACGCAAACTGCTAGACGCGATCGTCGAACACCCTCAGCTAAAAAACGTTGAGTATCTCGGTTTATTTTGTTTGCCAGAAATGATGCCGTTTTACGAACAATGGAACTTTGTAAATTCGGGTGAATTGCAGTTAATGCTGCGATTGCACAAACCCCTGGCAGAAGGGCATTCACTCAAAAGCACCAATAGTAAAACCCAAGACTGAGGACGGCTGATAATCCAATTGGGCTGGCTAAAAACTCAATAAATTCTAAGAAAACTAACAATCCCTTGAGAAAGCCTAACGAAAGTTCCATAATGTTTCCTCATGAAATGAATGAGATATATAGAGTTAAGGGGTCTACTGAGTCATAGGGAGACAAATATGCTTGGCGATTTAACCCTCCTACTCGCCCCTACAAACCTTGCTAATAATTTGGCTCAATAATTTAGCTATCTATT
>CBIHQL010000022.1:0-17922 GCA_966211855.1 uncultured bacterium | reverse complement strand
TAGCAAATTAAATCCTTTAAATTCTGCCTCCTTACGAAAAAGCGCACTCCACTCTAGGGAGCACGCTTAAATTCGCTTTAGGTTTCTGAGAGGGTTGGAGGTACCTCGACAGCACGTATGGTTTAGGCCAAATGCTGCTGCACTGCCAACACTAAGTTTTCTGTCCAGTAGGTCGCCAACTCAGTTGTTTCCGCTTCCACCATGACCCGGATCAGCGGCTCGGTGCCAGATGCTCGAACTAAAATCCGTCCTTGATTGCCCAGATTGTTTTCTGCATGGGCGATCGCTTGGCAAAGGGCATCACAGTTTTTCCAGTTCAAGCGGCGATCGCGGTCTTCCACACGAATGTTTTTGAGGAGTTGTGGATAGGTTTGGAAACTTTGATCAACTAGCTCTGATAAGGAAATGTTGAGTTTGTGAACCAAAGACGCTAAATGCAACGCAGTCAGCAAGCCATCACCACTTACACTGTAATGCCGGCACAAGATATGGCCCGATTGCTCACCACCTAACATCGCACCTTGACGCAGCATCTCGGCATGAACATACTGATCGCCGACTGCCGTGCGGATTAGCTTGCCACCTTGCTGTTGCCAAGCCCGCTCGAATCCTAGGTTCGCCATCACGGTCGAAACAATAGTGTCACCCGGAAGTTGTTGAGCTTGCCGGAGAGTTTGCCCCCAGAAGTAGAGAATGTAATCGCCATCAATAACGCGACCTTGCGCATCGACCGCCAACACGCGATCGGCATCCCCATCAAAGGCAAATCCCATATCGGCTTGATGATGCCGGACAGCAGCTTGCAACGCGCCTAGATGAGTGGAGCCACAATTCACATTAATGCGATCGCCATCGGGAATCTCGTGCAAGCAGATCACCTCTGCTCCCATAGCGGTAAAGGCGGCGGGGGCTAATCGACAAGCCGCTCCCCAAGCCAAGTCCAGCACAATTCGCATCCCTTGCAGATTAATATTGGGCAGCAAGGGTTGGTGCAACGCTTCCATATAGTGCTGCAACAGTTCAGGGCGATGATAGTGATGCCCCCAACCGCCGGAGGTCGAGCGATCGCCCATCAGTTCGGGGTTGACCTGGCCCCGCAAAGCCGCTTCGATCGTTTGCTGCAATTCTAAAGATAACTTTGCCCCATCCGCGCCAAAAAACTTGATCCCATTGTCTTCTGGGGGGTTGTGGCTGGCTGAGATCATCACACCGCCCACAGCGCCAGTCGTTTGGGTCAGATAAGCCACACTCGGCGTTGGACATAACCCTAAGTGCCAAACTTCTAGCCCGGCTGTCGTCAAGCCTGCGGTCAGCGCCATCGCCAACATATCACTGGAGTTGCGAGAATCTTGCCCGACAATGATCGGCCCAATCGCTTGAGCCTGAGCTTGCAGTACCTGACCTGCCCAAAATCCCACTTGTAGAGCTAGGGGAGCCGTCAATAAATCTCCTGCACGCCCCCGAATGCCATCAGTTCCAAACAGAGGCGTTTTGGGTAAATCTAGATTGCCCAGAGGACTGAGCAGGGTCGAATCCAGAGGATTTGTCTGGGTAGTGTGCAGCTCCCCTAGTGAAGTTGCAGCAACGGTCGGTGCTCCTACCACTGCACCCGAAGATACAGAAGATACATCAGAGCGCAATGTCCGAATCGGGGATGTAACCATAAAATTTCCGTACTCCACTCACAACACACTCACAGTGGAGAATAACACTTTCTTTTCTAGACTGGCCCCACTCTTAAAGGAGAGACTGAAGCGGCGGGTTTCTCAAGCCAAGCCATCTGCTTGATCAAATACTCTGAAATAACTTCGGGGCGAAGACGTTAAGCAGCTTTCAAGACTTTGTGAGCCAACTTTCCGTCTGAGTCAAATCGAAGGGTTAGCCTCCATCCACCAGCATGTTAGGTCTTGAATCCAATACAGTTTTCTATGTTGATGTAACGATGCAACTGTCAGCTTTCCGGACAAAACTTCAGAATCAACCCAGGTTTTTGTAGAAGCTAAGAGAACGGTCGAAGTTTTTTTGACCGTACAATTTCCAGGCCAATGTGCTGATCTTGACTTAGACGAAGCTGTAAATACTAAAAGCATCCCACCGCTAAGCACCCACTTGAGCCAAGCGAGTTTGCATCTGCTCCCAACTAATTTCGCGCTCCAGATAAACGGGTGATTGAGGGTTGTAAGGCCCCTGAAGCAGATCGATCGCCACAATTTTGGCTGTGTCTGGCAACACGGGCACTTCGGGGTCAAAAGCCGTGGGTCGCATCAAAGAGCTGGAATATCCCTTAAAAATAGCGATCTGATCGAGTTCACCGTCAATTTCAGCATGAACAATCAGCACTTCTTGAGGGCGTCGGATCGTGTATTGCTCTAGACGTTTGCTAATCGAGAGGCTCATCAATCAGGCTCCTTAGGTTTCTAGACAGTTCAGGTGGGTTCAATCACGCTTTGTAACTTGCTACACAATTGGCGTGATTTAAAACACATTACTCAACATATGGAGGACAATAAAACAACCCTATTAATTCTCTGCCAGCTTATATGCCCATTTTTTGCCTAGCTTCAGCCAGCTTCATTGCTTGGTTTGTCGGTGCGTTAGCGGGTGGGGGTAGCCCCTTGGTATTGATCCCCGTGGCGACATTTTGCCTCGACGCACAGGCTGTCACCCCCGTGATCACCATTGGGATGTTGCTGGGCAATATTCAGCGGGCTTTTTTGTTTAGGCAGCATATTAACTGGCCCCTCACATGGTGGTATTTGCCAGGGGCGATCGCAGGCGCGGTTTTAGGGGCTTATACCTTCACGCAAATCCATGTCGAGTGGGTGCAAATTTTGATTGGTCTGTTTTTACTGCTGACCGTCGCAAATTACGCGGTTGGTAAACGAGAGCAAACCTTTAAGGTCAAGCGTTGGCAGTTTCTACCCGTGGGCTTTCTCTATGCGTTTATTTCTGGGTTAATCGGCAGCAGTGGCCCCGTCATGAACCCGTTTTATCTCAACTACGGTTTGATCAAAGAAGAGATGATTGCCACAAAATCAGCTCACGTGATTGTGGTGCATATTGCCAAGCTGGTCGTTTATTTAGGGTTTGGTGTACTCAATCGCGAACATGTTGGCTATGGCTTATTAATCGGCTTAGCTGCGTTGCCCGCCAACTGGGCTGGACAATATATGTTAAAGAAAATTAATGAACAACAATTTCGGCAACTTGTCATGGCCTCAATGGCGATCGGTGGTGCTGTAATGGTGTGGCAGCAGCGGAGTTTAGTCACCCTTTGGTAGGGCGGGCGATCGCCGATTTAGCCCTGTAGAACTTCAGAATATTTAACACAAATTCTTATCAAATCAGACTACTGTAACGATTTAGGTGGCTTTTTAGTCTTTTGTAAGAATCGCCATTCCAGCAAGTCATTTTTGTGTTGGGAAGTTTAGCAGGACATTTAGTATGACCACTACTGTCGCTACCACATTAGAGGGCAACGGCAATTTAGCAACGAAGCTGCGCGAGGGCACCAAAAAAGCCCACACTATGGCTGAAAACGTCGGCTTCGTGAAGTGCTTTTTGAAGGGAGTTGTTGAGAAAAACTCTTACCGCAAGCTCGTCGCTAACCTTTACTTCGTCTACTCTGCAATCGAAGAAGAGATGGAGCGGCTGCACAACCACCCCCTCGTTTCTAAGTTTTACTTTCCTCAACTCAACCGCAAAGCTAGCCTAGAGCAAGACCTTTGCTATTACTACGGCCCCAACTGGCGCGAAGAAATTGCCCCCTCTCCCGCAGCGCAAGCTTACATCCAGCGGATTCGTGAAGTCGCAGCCTCTGAACCCGAACTGCTCGCGGCTCACTCTTACACCCGCTATTTGGGCGACCTCTCTGGTGGTCAAATTCTCAAAGGGATTGCTCAGCGCGCCATGAACTTGGATGGTGACGGCACTGCCTTCTATGAATTTGCCGACATTGATGACGAAAAAGCGTTTAAGAATGTGTATCGTCAGGCCATGAATGAGTTGCCCGTTGATGACGCAACTGCCGATCGCATTGTTGAGGAAGCCAATGCAGCCTTTGGCATGAACATGAAGCTGTTCAACGAGCTAGAAGGCAACTTGGTTAAAGCCATTGGTCAAATGCTGTTCAACACGCTCACCCGTCGTCGCTCTCGTGGCAGCACCGACATGGCAACGGCTGAGTAGTTGCTCAACCTTAACTCCATACACCTGAAATTAAGCTCTTTGAGAGCACCTTTGATAATCCTGGAGGCTGGGTGGTTGTTTCACGACAATCATTGAGCTTTCAGGATTATTGACTTGAAGCAATCTTGTTGGCAGTGGTAGGCTGGCAAGCGTTGGCGAAACCTCTTCAAGGTAGAATCGTCCTTTTTGGTTTTTCTGGGTTCAAGCATGGCTGCAAAAATTCCGGTTACGGTCATTACTGGCTTTTTAGGAAGTGGCAAAACCACCCTGATTCGACACGTTTTACAAAACAATCAAGGCCGCCGCATTGCTGTGCTCGTCAACGAATTTGGTGAGCTAGGCATTGACGGTGACCTACTGCGCTCTTGTCAGGTTTGCCCAGAAGGTGAGGAGCCTGAAGCCAGCAACTCAGAGACCACAAGCACCCCTAACATTGTCGAACTGACCAACGGTTGCCTCTGCTGTACCGTGCAAGAAGAATTTTTGCCGACGATGCTGGAATTGCTGAAGCGGCGAGATGAGCTAGATTGCATTTTGATTGAAACCTCTGGCTTGGCACTGCCCAAACCTTTAGTCAAAGCCTTCCGCTGGCCCGAAATTCGCAATGCCGCGACCGTGGATGGGGTCGTGACCGTGGTGGACTGTGAAGCCGTCACCAAAGGGACACTCGCCAATGACTTGCAAGCGATCGCCGCCCAACGCCAAGCCGACCCAAACTTAGACCACGAAACGCCACTACAAGAGCTTTTTGAAGATCAACTAGCGTGTGCTGATTTGGTCGTGCTCAACAAAACTGACTTAGTTGACGCAACTGCACAGGCCCAAGCGATTGAACTGATCCAGCAAGAACTGCCGAGAGCAGTGAAGATTGTCGAGAGCGATCGCGGTCAACTCAGCCCAGACGTGCTGTTAGGCTTCCAGGCGGCGGTTGAAGATCACCTGAGCGATCGCCCCAGCCACCACGACCACGAAGAAGACCACGACCACGATGACGACATCAACGCCACCCACGTCATCCTCAAGCAAAGTTTTGATCCCGATCAGTTACAACGCCAATTAGAAGCGATCGTCCAAAGCCAGGAGATTTATCGGATTAAAGGTTTTGTGGCAGTCCCTAATAAACCGATGCGTTTGGTAATTCAGGGAGTAGGGCAACGATTTGAGCGCTTCTACGATCGCCCCTGGCAACCCAACGAAACCCCAGAAACTCGCTTAGTCTTTATTGGTCGAGCCTTAAATGCTGATCAAATCACTGCACAGTTAGACAATCGAGTGGCGCTCTAAACTCAGCAGCCAGAACGCACAAGAAAAGGGGAGTGATGATCTCCCCCTTGTAGATTCCGAGGCAGGAAAACCGAAGCTAAACACTAATTTCAACGGGACGATCGCCCAGCCAAATTAGCAGTAGCGCTGAATATCTTCACCACACTGGTCGGCTAAATAGCAGAGTGCCCGAAAGCGCAAACCCACCAATTGGTCATAGAGGGGGTTGAGTTTGCACAGCGGCGGAATGTGAGCAACTTGGTGACCGAAGAGAACGATATCGCGCTCAAAGGGACATTGGGCAGGAATCGCTGTGGCTAAAAGCCGAGCTAGTTTGGGGTGGTTAACTTCTACAGCATCGAGCCATTGGCGCAGCGGTTGCAGCAAATCTCGGCGTTTCTGAGCAGGTAGGTAGGGCTTGCTAGAAACAACGGCGGCATAAAAAACGGGAAGCTTGGTCTGATTTAATAACGCCATAACATGCGTTCCCAAAGAGAGAGTAAAGAACGTTCGCGATCGTGCGATACATTCCTATACATAACGATACAAGTGAGCGTGAATTGTTCCGTAAAAAAAGCAATAAAAACGCCAGATTTTTGATGAATCTCTGATGAAATAAACGATTTTGTAGCAAAAACTACCAGATTTCTGACTAGCAGCGTTGGAAATTAATCCCATCCCTCCTCACAAGCGATCGCGAGTCTTTATGGCAAAACTTAAGCCTGCTACTCTGCTTTTTCACATCAGCTTTAGTTGGCTTTTATTCAACAATTTTTTAGCAGAGCCTGTTTGGGCAGGACGCCCCATTTTTAACGCAACCCCACAGACCATCGAACGTTATTTTGGTCGCTATCAGACGCGTTTGACGACTTCAGCAGGTGTTACTTATACCTATTCACCTCAAGAAATTCGCCAACTATTTCCTCAGTTTCAGCAAACGAACTGGTCAATTACGTTTGTGAATAATCGCGCCAAATTCATCAATTTAGACGTTAACCCAAACGAGAATGCTGACGACTTTACCTATGGTCAAAACGAAGCCAGCAAATTTTTTCAGTATGTGTTTGGTTATCAGCCACCCACTTGGCAAGAACAGTCACGCCAATTTACTGGCAACGAGACAATTTACGAATACGAATATTGCCTAGGCGATGGTGTAGCCACGAGCTTTATGCAAATGGGTTACAAACAATTTGCCGACTTCATTCAGTTGTATTACAACCCCCAATGTGAGTCTTCTGCTCTCAACTCCAAAACTCGTTAGAGATTTAAGTGGAAGCTAGAGCGGGTTCTGGTAAGGCTCCTTGCATCTTGCCGAGCCAGTCAATCAAATTCGCCAGTTGTTGATCGACGTTGAGCACACCCAAACCGCGAATCGTCACTTTACCCGGTGTGAACACAAACCGCGATTGCAAATGCTCTGGCAGATTCGCTTTGAGCAAGTTCCAAGCGGGTTCTTCCATCGGCGTTTCTAGCAATACATGTTGATTGCCCTCCGGCTTGATCCGTGAGAAACCAAGCTTTCTGGCAATCTGCTTCAACTCGACAATCCGAATCAATTGCAGGGCTGCGGGTGGAATGGTGCCATAGCGATCGCTCCACTCTGCGGCAATTTGCGTTAACTCAGCTTTAGAAGTTGCAGCAGCTACGGCTCGATAAGCGCTCATCTTCTGGTCGAGATCGGGGATGTAGTCTGCCGGGATGAAGGCTGTAAAGTTGAGGTCGAGTTGGGTGTCGTCCACTTGTGGGATTTCTTGACCTCGAATCTCACGAATTGACTCTTCTAGCATTTCCATATACAAGTCAAAGCCGATCGCATCCAGTTGCCCCGACTGCTCTGCCCCCAGCAAATTTCCCACACCCCGAATTTCCATATCGCGCATGGCGAGTTGGTAACCAGAGCCGAGTTGAGTAAATTCTTGAATTGCTCGCAACCGCTGCCGCGCCTGATCTGAGAGTTGGCTTTGCTTCGGGTAAAACAACCACGCATGAGCTTGAATGCCCGCTCGACCCACCCGACCCCGCAATTGATAAAGCTGCGCCAAGCCAAACCGCTGTGCATCTTCGATCAAAATCGTGTTGACGCGTGGAATATCTAACCCCGACTCAATAATCGTCGTACACAGCAAAATTTCGGCATCACCATTGCTAAAGGTGAGCATGGTGGACTCTAGCTCGGCTTCTGGCATTTGACCATGAGCGATCGCAATTCTCGCCCCCGGCACCATCTCCTGAATTTTGGCTGACGTTTCTTCAATGCCCTCAACTCTTGGCACCACATAAAACACTTGCCCACCGCGATCGAGTTCTTGGCGAATCGCTGCCCTCACCGTTTCGGGGTCTTGCGGAGCCAAGTGAGTTTTGATCGGACGGCGAGAGGGGGGTGGAGTGGTAATCAAACTCATCTCACGCACCCCAGACAGTGCCATGTACAGCGTCCGAGGAATCGGAGTCGCACTCAGCGTCAACACATCCACTTGAGTTCGCAAAGACTTGATTTTCTCTTTCTGGTTGACCCCAAACCGCTGTTCTTCATCCACGACTAACAGCCCTAAATCTTTGAAGGCCACGCCTTTACCCAACAGTTGATGGGTACCCACGACCACATCTAACTCTCCGGTCGCCAAGCGCTGCTGAATTTGCCGCCGCTCCTCAGCCGTCCGGAAACGGTTCAACAAACCCACTTGGATCGGGTAAGGGGCAAAGCGTTCTTTGAGCGTGTGGTAGTGCTGCTGCGTCAAAATCGTTGTCGGCGCTAATAAAGCCACCTGTTTGCCCGCTGTGACCGCCTTGAAAATGGCTCGGATTGCGACCTCTGTTTTACCAAAGCCAACGTCGCCGCAGACTAAGCGATCCATGGGGCGGGCATTTTCCATATCCCGCTTTACATCTTGGGTGGCCTTCAACTGGTCTGGCGTGGGTTGGTAGGGGAAGGAATCCTCCATTTCTTGTTGCCAAGGCGTGTCACTGGGATAGGTGAACCCTTGCTGTTGCGCCCGTTGAGCATAGAGCTGGAGCAAATCTACCGCCAACTTTTTGATCGATTTACGAACTTTGCTCTTGGTCTTCTCCCAAGCTTTGCTTGACATCTTGTTGAGTTCGGGGACGCGATCGCCCACCCCTCGGAACCGCGACAACGACCCCACCTGGTCGGCTGCTACCCGCAACAAACCATCGGCATATTGCAGCACCAAATACTCACGAGTTTCGTTATTGAGGGTCAAGCTCTCTAGCTTGAGGAACCGACCCACCCCATGACTTTTGTGGACGACAAAATCACCAGGCTGGAGTTTATTCGGGTCAACTTGCTTGGAGGCTGCCCGTCGCCGCTTGCGAATATAACTCGGTGTGGCGAGAGTGTGCTGCCCAAAAAATTCCCGGTCAGTCACCACGACCAAGCGGAAGGTCGGCAAGACAAACCCTTCCAACTCTGCCAAGCCAGAATACTTGACTGCAACTGGCACTTTTTGAATTTGCAGCTTGTCGATCGCCGGAAAGTCACGCGGGTTGGGCACAAATTGGGCTGGGCAATCGTGCTCTTGCAACAAAGCCACCGATCGCGACGGTTGCGCCGACACCAACCACACCGAAAAGCCGCGATCGCGTTCTCCCCTCAGGGTTTCAGCTAATCTGCCAAATTGGTGAGGGATAGCAGGCACCGGACGACTTGCCAAATTTAAGCCGTTATTTTCTTCAGCAATCTCTGACAAGTACAGCCGATCAAAACACTCAACTTCAGCCAAGGTGTCGGCAAACGAGCGATGGGTGCGCGGCAGAGGCGGATGATCATCGGTCGCGGTTTCGTGCCAAGTCTCCTCAACATGATCTAGCCAGCGATCGCCGTGAGCCTGACATTGCTCCAATTCATCGATCGCAATCAGCGTATTTTCTGGCAGATAGTCGAGTAGCGAGGCTGATTTCTCAAACGCCAACCCCAAAAATCGTCGCATCCCTGCCAGAGGTTGATCTTGCTCAAATTTCTCTTGCTCAGCTGGGGTGAGATACGTTTTCAAAACTTCGACTTTCTCGTCGGTCAGTGCTGCACGAATAATCGGGCTAAAGCTAGTGGGGGTGAGCACCAGGCGATTAATGCTGTCGAGCGATCGCTGAGTTGCCGGGTCAAATTCCCGCACTTTATCTAGCTCATCGCCAAACCACTCCAAGCGCACAGGCAGTTCTGCCGCCACCGGAAACACATCGACAATATCGCCACGCCGACTCCACTGCCCTTCTGTTTCGACCAACGACACCCGCTCATAACCTAACCGAGCTAACTCATTGCTGAAGTCGTTTAAGTCAACTTCGGTGCCTTGGCGCAGGGTCAAGCAATAAGGCCGAAACGCTGCAGCCGGGGGCAAATGAGGTTGCAGCGATCGCTCTGTCGCCACGATCGCCAAATTAGATCCGAGATCCGAGCCGTTCTTTTGTCCTTTGCTTTTAGCGCCCTGCCCCTGCCCTTCTGTCAAATCTGCCAGTACTTGTAGCTGCCCCCAAGCCATCTCCGCCTCTAAGTCAAAAGGTTCGTAGGGCGAAGCCTCAGACGTGGGGTAAAAATGCACAGTAGACCAGCCCATTGCTTCTAATTGGGCAGTCCAGCGACCTGCTTCTTCGAGAGTGGCAGTCACCACGAGTAAGGGGCGCGACTCGGTTTGAGCCAGAGCCGAGGTAACCAACCCCTTCGGTAAGCGAGACACCCCATTCAGTTTCAGAACTTGCTGTTGTTTGAGCTTGGTCAGCAGTTCTGTCGTCAGAGGCGATCGCCCCAAGGCACGAATAATTGACGAAAAGGCCATAGTTGTTGGAACGTGGCAGCGAACAGCAAAAGAATATTTACCTATCTTTACTATTCTAGAAGGCGAAATTGCTGCAAAGACGATTAAGGCGATCGCATTCAACTGCTAGCCTTAAAGCAAACCTGAATTAAAAAAAATTCCGCTCTCGGTGTGAAATATTTAGAATGTAAAGTTAGGTTCGCTTGGCTCAAGCTATAGGCAACTCAGGAATGTCCCCTTTTTTTACTGATCTTTTTATTCTTTTTTTGTTGACGCTGGTAAATGGCCTCTTCGTGCTGTCTGAAATGTCAGTCGTTTCAGTGCGCAAAGTGCGGCTACAGCAAATGGTCAATCAAGGCAATGCCCAAGCACAAGCAGCTCTCGACCTTGCCAATGCTCCTAACCAGTTTTTAGCCACCGTTCAAATTGGCATCACCCTGATTGTCATTCTCTCGGGTGCCGTGGGTGAATCGACCTTAGCCCGACGCATCGGCCCAGTTTTAGCCATGATTCCTGGGGTGGCTCCCTACCGAGACGCGATCGCTTCGGCCTTGGCGATTATGATGGTCACCTATCTCACCCTCATCATTGGTGAGTTGGTACCAAAGCGGCTGGCCCTCAACAATCCTGAGCAATTGGCTTCCCGTGTGGCAATTCCGATGCGGATGCTGGCTAATATTGCTTCCCCCGTGGTTCACCTCCTCAGCGCTTCAACTGACCTCGTGATGCGGTTGCTCGGTATTCGCCCCTCCTCTGAACCAGAGGTCACTGAAGAAGAGATCCGAGTGTTACTGCAACAAGGCACCGAAGCGGGAACCTTTGAGGAAGCCGAACAAGACATGGTTGAGCGGGTGTTTCGCTTGGGCGATCGCCGCACCAATGCCCTAATGACCCCCCGACCTGATATTGTCTGGCTTGACCTCGACGACTCTCTCGAAACCAACCGCCAAAAAATCTCTGGGGGGGTTCATTCTCGGTTTCCAGTGTGTCAAGGTGGGCTAGACAACGTTTTGGGGATGCTCCACGTCAACGATTTGCTAGTACGCAGCCTTGCCGGGGAGCCAATGGACTTAACCGTCAATCTGCAACAACCCTTGTTTCTGCCAGAAAGTACGCGAGCACTCTCGGTTCTAGAATCTTTTAAAAAATCGAGTACCCATATTGCTCTAGTTGTAGATGAATATGGCGTGATTCAGGGGTTGGTCACCCTCAATGACATCCTCGAAGCGATCGTCGGCGACATTCCATCGGTAGACGATCTAGAAGAACCTTATGCCGTGCAACGTGAAGATGGCTCTTGGCTGCTCGACGGCATGTTGACGGTTGATGAGTTCAAAGACATTTTAGAAATTAAACATATCCCTGGTGAAGAGAAAGGCAACTACCACACCCTCGGTGGCTTCGTCGTTCTGCATTTAGGTCACATCCCCAGCGCTGCTGATCACTTTGAATGGCAGGGAATGCGCTTTGAAGTCATGGATATGGACGGAAACCGCGTCGATAAAGTGTTGGTAGCTCCGATCCAACCTGCTAATGCATCAGATTCGGACGGTACTCCAAATCGCGATCGCCCGATTTAAGTCTTAAAAGATTTCGATAGCAATGAACACATTACCTATAATTGCTGAGCTTAGTAACGAAGTTTGCTCACTGGCTTTTGATGCGGAAGTGCCTTGTATAGTGATGGAAGCCCATGCCTATGCAACGAGTCTGCAATTTAGAGAAATCACCGAAAACATGTTGCTTCTGCTGAGCGAAAAGCAGGTCAACAAAATTTTGGTAGACACAACTCATCTCCAAATTATTGGGGCTGATGATCAGCAATGGTTGACAGACGACTGGTTACCCAGAGCGATCGCCGGTGGGTTTCGAGCCTGCGCGATGATTAATTCTAAATACTTCTTTAACCGAGTAGCCGTTGAAAATGTTGTCAATCAGATTGACCCAAACCAGCTCACCGTTCACTACTTCGACGATCGGCAGCAGGCGAGAACTTGGTTGAAAAACTTTGAATTTTGATAGGGTTAGCGATCGCAATAGTTGTTTGCCCGATGAGCACCAACCTTTTCTAGTGCGGAAAAAATGCAGCAGGAGAATTTTTTAATTGTTGCAGAGCCAGCCAGCTAATTGCCAAAACCCTAAACCTTCCGCTTCTGGTGTTACATAAACAGGCTGATGCACCAGTTGATCGGCATAGTGCGCTACATTCGCGACCCCGACTGACATCGGGAATAGACTAGGGTCGAATAAGCTGACATCGTTCGGGCTGTCTCCTACCGTCACCACATTTTCGGGTTGGCAGTCTGGGAAATATTGGCGCAATACTTGCTGTAAACCGACCGCTTTGTCTTGTTCCATCGGTTTGATATGGCATTGCACATTGCTGTAAGTGAACCCCCAGCCTTGGTCTTGACAGTAGGCATTCATGGCTTGAATTTCAGTCAAACTTAAGCCCGCAATATCAAACGTCCAATCCGTCATCCGAAAACGGTTGTCGGTAGACTCTGTTAGCTTTGGGAAATCAACTTGTAGTTGCTGAAATGTCTGTGCCAACTTTTGGCGATGGACTGCTAAATCAGGAATCGCGACTAAGGGTTCGGGTTCTTGAGTTTGTTTCGAGAAGAATAGACCGCCGTTTTCAGCGATCGCACCCCAAATCGGTAAATAATTGACCAACCCGCTCACCCAGCCTGCCGATCGCCCCGTGACAATCAACACCGGAATTTCTGCTGCTGCCAAGTCTTCTAGTGCCTGCCACAAGGTTGATGTGAATTGCCCTTGCTGAGTCAACGTCCCATCCATATCGGTTGCCACCAAACGAATATCTCTAAAAGCCTGGGCAACTAATGACTGGGATAGGGGGGTTAAAGACATATAGGTCTGTTAGCGATTGGTTAGCAGTTCGCGATTCATTTTCAAGATCTTTCAGCCGTAGCTTATCAAAAGTTCCAGAGATTTGAGAGAGTATCCGGCAAAGGTCAAGGCAGCGATCGCTCACACCTCGTAAGCACAGAGCATCAAGCCAAATTTCGTGCCAGCTCACTTGTCAAGTAATTTTTGCTACTAATATTTTTCACAAATTCAGTGATGCAACAACATTTCTTCAGGGCATCCTGGAACTAGAAGACACCTCTGGGCCTGGATCATTATGTCAACCCCTCTTTTTCTCCTAGAGCCTCGGTTGGCTCAAGCACCCGTTAAAGCTGCCAAGCCAGTTACTAAACCTACGCCAAAGACAGTTAAGACCCAACCAGCCGCACCTCCTCCTGAACCTGTAGCCGCAGACACTGGCGTTCAACCCTGGATGTTGGCAACGGGCGGCTTGTTTTTGCTGTTGGTTGGGTTGGGCGTCTACTCTCATTTCCAGACGGTCAAAATCCAGAAGCAGCTGCGGTTTGCCGATCTCAAGAATAAAGAGATGCAAAAGAAGCTCAAAATGGCGCTAGAAACCATTGGCAAGATGGAGAAGAACCCCGACCTGATCCACTCGCGGGAGTTTAACCTAGACTATTTGAGAATGCGAATGGCTGAGGAAGTCTTCCACTTTGCCATCGTCAATCAAATCAAAATTAAGGTAAAAGAAAAAATTACTCTGGCTTTGCGACCCAACCAAGCCAACCAAGGCTCAGTCGGGATTGCCAGTGCCGGTCGAGCCGTAGATGAAGTATTTGATGTTGAGTATGAACCCGGCGATATGCCCAAGGGAACCAAGCGAGTCTTGTTCCGGATTCAAATCAAGCTCACTAAGCTCCCGACACAGCCAACTTCTGTAACGATTAGTCAGATTATTGATTGTTTAGAAACTTATTTAAGCCCTACCCACGACGAGCACGACACCTGGCAACCTACAATTCAGGGCCGCATTGCTCAAATTCACTGGGATCAAAAGGCTAAGCCTACCCCCATGCTTGTTCTTGAACAAACGAATGAGGGTACGAATGTGACCTTCCGTACCAACCGCAACTTAGCTCACCGTTAATCGTTTGAGTCTAGGTCTGCGCCCTTCCAAGCTTCTATGACCTCATCAATAGACTGGCCCAGAATCCGTGACAATGGCCCCAGTTGGCTTTGTTCGATATCTTGACCAGCCCAGATGTTTTTGAGTTCTGCTCGTGAGAGACGATAGGTGTCACAAAAGCGAGCAAACTCATCATTGTTGAGGTCGAGTTCGGCTTGGCGCTGCTTGAGGAGAACTGCTATTAAGCCTGTGCCTCGTTTAGGAGGTTCAGTTTTGTTGAGGTATTTTTGTACGAGGTCATCTACCTGGTGCTTTCCCCCTCCAGAACGACTAATCAGGTCGTAGCAGGCCAAGTACAGCGCTTTTCGCAACTGATCATCATGATTCATGGCTGTAGCAATCTGAGCTGCAACCTCTGGTTTACAGAAGCCGACAATCTCTCCGTCACGCTTTAGGGGAATGTAGGGTTCGTTGGCATCAACTTGCCAAGCAACAGGTTGATCTTCTCTGAGCATGGCGGCACCTCCTTGTCGCGATCGCAGTTCAACTGGCTTTGTACTTAGGCGCAGTCAAACAAAACAGTAGTCATGTAATAGTCTGCCCAATCTGTGCCAAAAGCTTTTTCCAGAACCCGGCGAGTTTTGTCATTTTGCTGTTGCTTGGTGCAGTAGTAGCGCTGAGCAGCAAGGATCTCTGTAGATTTTTCAGGGCTGACTGGAGTAGCCGCGATCGCTTGCTGGCAATGTACGTCTAGAAAACCAGAAACTCGCGTCAGAAATTGAGCTTCTTCTTCAGGACTGCCGGGGCGCACAAACAAACAAAACTCTGAAAAAATATCGCCCCATTCTGGTAAAGCGCGGGGTTGCGAAAATTCTGGGTTGGGTAGAGCGGCTAACTCACTGCGATAAGGCTCAGATAGGCGGCGATCGGCATTCAGCGGTGATAAGTCAGCGATCGCAGCACTAATCTGCCCCCGTCCTCCGACTAAGTCAGTACCAAACATTGGCAGGTCATAGTCAGTACGCGGAAACATCACACAGTGCAAAATATCTAATGTGGTGCCCACACGAGCGAGTTCTAGGTGGAGCTTGCGAAACTGGGGTGTTTGATAACAGCGGTTTTCAATTACCAGTTTTTCTCCTTCTAAACGCCCTTCGACATACCCTAGTTCAGCCGGAAAGGGATAGGGAGACAGGTCAAGATGTCGCTGCCAAGCCGCCTCGATGCAATCTGCTAGTTGCCGAATCAGAGGGTGTTGTTGTTCGCGGAGGGAGGGGGTAGAGGTCACAGACATATTGCTAAAACTCGCCAATCTCAAAAATGTTTTGAATCTGGATGGATGACTCGTAGTTCAGGATATCAGCTTGCCTGAAACCAAATTTCAGCGCTATAAGAATTTCTATAAGGGACAGCAGGGTGCTATGGCAAATCCAGTTCTCCGCGATCGCTACGAGATTCAAAAACAGCTTGGCAAAACATCTGGACGGCGTACCCTGCTAGCCCGTGACTTACAAACCCAAAGCCTAGTAGTTGTCAAACTGCTGGCATTCGACAGCGATACCGAGTGGGACGATCTCAAATTATTTGAGCGTGAAGCCGAAACCCTCAAATCGCTTTCCCATCCGGCAATTCCACAATATCTTGACTCGTTTGAGCTGCCGCTGCGGACTGGCAAGGGGTTCGCCTTGGTGCAGACCTACATTGACGGCAAATCGCTAGAAACACTGCTCCAGGCAGGGAAAACTTTTACCGAAACCCAAACTAAGCAAATTGGCAAAGCATTACTCGAAATCTTGATGTATCTGCATGAACAACACCCCCCCGTGATTCACCGCGACATCAAGCCCAAGAATATTTTGTTAACAGACGCTTCTAGCAGCTCCACCCCAGTCCATTTAGTAGACTTCGGCTCGGTCAGAATGGCAACGGCTGAAGAACAAACTACGTTTACGGTCGTCGGCACTTATGGCTACATGCCTCCCGAACAATTTAGTGGTCGGGCGATCGCAGCTTCTGATCTTTATAGTTTGGGCGCAACCTTGCTCACACTGGTCACAGGCACCCATCCCTCTAGTTTGCCACGACGGGGTTCTCGCATTGACTTTACTCAAATTACTCAGGTGAGCGCCGCCTTTGCCGATTGGCTGACTTGGATGACTGAGTCGAGTTTAGAGCGACGACCTACTTCTGCATCTGAAGCCTTACAGAAGTTAGAAACTGGAGCAGTTCGCCATAAGACAGTGACTGTACCTCAACCCGCAGGGACTAAAGTCACTCTCACAAAATCGCCTGAAGCATTAGAAATAGTCGTGCCCCATCGCTTTGGTCAAACCCGACTTCGCATTGATGCACAGCAGATTATTCTTGAGCAAAAACGTCTAGGGTTGGCGATCGCTCGTCCGCAGGTAGGTCAAAGACGGGAAATTCGTCAGTTACTTTTCACCCCCTCCGGTTCTGCACACCCCAAGCTCACGATCGTAGCGGGAATGCAGCGATATGAACTGGGTGAGCCGCAATCACTCAATCAGGCTGAAGTCGCCTGGTTAGCCTATGAAATTAGTCAATGGCTCAAGCTGCCCCTAACCAGCGCCTGAGCAAGAGAGCGATCGCCTATATTGCAGCTTTTTGCGAGAGAGGCAACACAGACCTCTATAGTTGATTCAGGATGGTTGATTAGGAGATTTAGGTATGTTCGGTTTGGGATGGCCCGAAGTCGCTATTATCGCGATCGCTGCAATTATTATCTTTGGCCCTAAAAAGATCCCTGAATTAGGTAGTGCCCTAGGCAAGACCTTACGTGGCTTCAAAGAAGAAATCCAGAAACCTGATGCAGACGACAACACACCCGATTCAGAGCGGGACTAGCCACGCACTCCCAAAGTAGCTATCTCCAACCTCATAAATTGTTCATCCTGGATCACAGAACACACCCAAAGTTCCTTGATCAGAGCGAGAGAGGAACTTTGGGCCAGAGCTACCCATCCACATCAAGATCGGCAGGCTGAAGATTCGGCAGGTGACGTAGCCACATCAGGGGTTTCAGATTTTGCGATTGAAGTATTTGCTGTGTGACCATTGGAAGCCGCCCCTGCACCATTGTTCATGGCAGTCACTTGACTTAAGGGTCGGCGAGCTTCGATCAACTGAATTGCTCGACTGACGCTCTCTGGCAAAATCACGACCAAACTTCCTGGTGTGGCAGAGTCTAAGGCCGCATTAATCGCCTCGGTTTCGTCCAAAATCATCTGGTGAGCCTGATCTGGTTTAGCCTGCTCAATCCCTTGCCGAATCCAGTTGGCAGCTTCTCCCCGAGGCCGACCCCGAGTGTCATCGTCTTCTTTGACAATGATCCGGTCAAACATCCCCGCTGAAAGTTGCCCCAGGGTGAGAAAGTCTTGATCGCGGCGATCGCCTGGGCCACCGACGACACCAATCCGCTCACCTTCCCAATTTTTCACAAAGTCACCCAACGCCATATAGCTAGCGGGGTTATGGGCATAGTCGATCAAAGCGTGATAGCTACCTAAATCAAATAAATTCATCCGGCCTGGGGTTTGGTCAACCGAGGCTTGGAAACTCATCAGCGCTGCCCGGATATCTTCAATGCGGACTCCGTGAGCAAACGCTGCCAAACTTGCGGCTAAGGCATTGGCAATCATAAACGGCGCCCGCCCCCCCATGGTCAGTGGTACATGCACAGCCTGCTCAATGCGCAGTGTCCAGTCACCCTTGAGAATTGAT